>JAYTHR010000464.1:0-10017 GCA_043732425.1 Bdellovibrionales bacterium | reverse complement strand
AAGTTCCGCGTGAATCCAAACTTGTGACTGACATCCCTTAACTTTTAAATCTTCGGTTTTTAAAGTATCCGGTAAACCCGGCCATTGTTTTCCCAGCTCAATAATTTTTTCGTATTTTTGTTCCCAGTCCGAAACCGAACTGAACTGAACTTTCAGAGAATTAATCTTATCTTCGATGGGCATAATCAATAACTTCGTTTTCCAATTCTAGGCCTTGAGAGCCCAAAATTTCTTTAAATTGTCGTCGGTCGATCGTTTGCACCAAGTTAAAACATTTTTTATAAAACTCGGTATGATCAGTATACCCATTCCAAAGCTTCTGATCAACCTCAGTTGCTAATGACTTCTGCTGTTGTTCTTTCGCCGTAAAATCGCGCTTATTCAAGTACATCAGCTGGTCAGATAAATCTCTTGGCGAAAAATCAAGTTGCACCAAGCACTCTTCGGCGAGAGCCATCTCCACATAACTTAAATAATCGCTAAAAACGGCCCAAAATTTTTGTCCGTTTTGACCAAAATCGCTGCGGCAGTAAAATGACGTGCACACGACGCCGCGGTATTCCCAGATCGAGCACTGATTTTTTTCGGTGCTGAAATAAGGGCAAAGTAAGTCGGCTCGGTTACCGAAATCAGTTTCTTCTTTCGATAAAAAGCGCAGCTGATAATCAAAGGGCGCCAAAATTCCGATCGGAAGACAAAATTCTAAACTTTTAATTTTGCTTTCTATTTTTAAAATTCCCACAGACTTAACGGGTTCCGACAGCAATGCACCCACCGCAAAGTTAGGCGTATACGGATGAAATGTACAACACTTTAAATTCTCGCGGTAGGTATACGAAAAACGACGATCCCGCGAACGAACGCAATTTTCACATGTTGCTTTCGTCTCAGTCGCCAGCGTTCCTAAGACCTGGCTGGAAACAAAATTACGGTAAATTTTTGGAACAATATCTTTTATTTGCATTGCGAATTGATTTTAGTGACTAACGGCAAAAGCTCTGGCGTCACTGGCCAGCGCCACTGAAAATCAGAACAGTTTTTGAATGCGGGGAAGGTGATTGTACCGTAAAGATCAGTATCGAAATAACTTTCGTTGGCGATGTACGGAGCCACGTTTTGAATCATCCAGTCCTTGCTTTCAGCGCTGAGTAAACCTTGCTGATTCAGTTCGATAGCGATCTCCACGGGCGTAACAAATCCGATTTGATCTTTCTCTAGCTTTTTGCCTAGTTCAGAAAAGGAATTCGTATCTAAAACATAATCCACGAAGCCCAGTTGCGCTGAATAGATCTGGTGAATGAAAGAAACCATCTTCATATTCGTGCGCGCAAATTCTAAGGTGGCTTGTCGGTAAATTTCGGCATCACGCTCGCCATTGTCGCCAATCATGATCACGACATCTGGCTTTTCAGTGGTTAATAAACGACGTAGTTCTTTTATTTTGTGATCTTTTTCAAAAAAATCACCGCGCATATCCAGTTCGCCCGGAGGAAATTTGTTGTAACTTAAAAAAGTTTCATCAATATATCTTAGAACCGGAACCCCTAAGATGCGATCAAGTGCATTCGACAAGTAAACGATCTTGGTCGAATTTGGGTTCTGATTGATGATCAGTTGATAAAGTTGCGCCATCCCGCTAAAGCGTAAGGTTACATTGGCAACCCGGGCTGCGGCCCCAGGATGACTTAAGACATGAGTTGATTTAATCGTGTCGTCGATATCGCTGACTAAAAGGACTTTCTTTCCTTCTGCTGAAAAAACGACCCCTGAAAATAGAGTTATTGCTAGAATAACTCCTAAAGTAAGTCGTATTTTCATGGCCGAAATCTCCTGAAAGTTGATGGGCTTTTTTTTGATGTCTCTATTTTATGTCTCAATATAACACATTGCATTACTTTTACAATGAATTTCAGTTTGGGTGCGTAGAGCAAAATACGTCACTTTTATTAATCTGACAGGTGTTTCATTTTGAAATTATATTAATCGAACAGTTTCATATACTTACGTTGTTTATATTTGAGATTTTTTTAAGAGGTTAGTCGTTGAATTTGCAAAGTAAGAGGGGAAAGGGAGATTTATGAATAAACAAATACTTCTGACGCTGGCCTTACTTGCTTCTACTCAGTCTTTCGCGAGCACCCAAGTTCAAGAATACAAGTTTGTTTTTAAAGCCACTGTGAATTCCAAATTTGAAATTAAAAAGCAAGCGACATCAAAAGAAGCTGCTTTTAAATTAGCGGCCCATGACTGCTATCAGCAATTGACCGGTGGAAAATATCCGGGAGAAGAACGCGGATTAGATATTATTGATATTTGCGCAAATCCAAAAATGTAGTTAGTCTAAAAGCATGAGCATTGTAAAAAAAATCACAGATTTTATTGGTGGAAAAGATCCTGATATTTTTGGCGATAATGGCCAAATTTCCCATAAGTTACCCAAAAAAAAATGGGATGACTGGAATAACCGCCTTGTTCAAGGAGCCGAGTATAACTGGCGCGAACACAAAGGCAGCCTAGCCGGTGGATCAACCCCACCCGCTCCTGTAAAAAAACCCTAGTTTAATTTAGTTTTTCTTGCCACTTAGCAATTTGGTTTAAGGCCTGTAAAGGCGAACTTTTTTGCGTCGGATAAACTTTCAGCTCCCGAATTAATTTTTCTTTTTCGTCGGTAAAACCCGGTACGGTATCAAACAATGACATCTGCTTTTTCGGTGCAGGAACGCCTGCGCTTATTTCTTTTGGTTTTTCAAAATTTGCTAACAGGTGATGGGCGCGCTGAATAATCTCGCTTGGCATTCCTGCAAGCTCCGCAACTTTAACGCCGTAACTTTGACCGACGGCTCCGGAAGCTAGAATGTGTAAGAATTCAATCTGACCATTTTCTTTTGAAAGGACCTGCATATACTTATTCTTTATTTGCGCATAGTGCTGATCCAGCACTGTCAATTCGTGATAATGAGTCGCAAAAAAGACATGGGTCTTTAGATGATTTAAAATAAATTCCAGAATCGCTTGAGCTAAACAAAGACCATCGTAGGTTGCCGTTCCCCGTCCTACTTCGTCCAAAATTAAAAGACTATTCTCAGTCGCACTTTTTAACATCAGAGCTGTTTCAGTCATTTCCACCATAAAAGTTGAAAGTCCTTCAGAAAGCTGATCACTGGCACCAATACGGGTAAAAATAGAATCGTAGATAGGAAGCTCAGCCTCAGTGGCGGGAACGTAGGATCCGATCTGCGCAAGAATCACGGTCAGCGCCACTTGCCGCATAAGCGTAGATTTCCCGGCCATATTCGGACCGGTTATCAGAAAACATTCTGCCGCATTCATTTCAATCGTGTTAGAAACGAAATGACCGCGGGAAAATTGCTCGACCACGGCGTGCCGGGACGACTGCAAGTAAAGACGACGCTTAGCTTGAGAAGTTTCTAAATTAAACTGAGGCTGGCAATAACTTTCTTCAAGACTAAGCCACGACAAGCTTGAAATCACATCTAATTCGTTACAGAAACTAGCTAACTGAAGAATGGATTCGGCAGCTTTCAAAACTTTGTTTCTAAGGTCCGAGTATATTTCAAACTCTAATTCAAAACGTTTTGACTGCGCCGACAGAACTTTCTTTTCAAGTTCTAATAATTCATCAGTATAGAATCTTTCAGCATTCGCAAGCGTTTGCTTTCGGTGGTAATGCTTTGGCGCTTTATCTCTATGTGTATTTGTAATTTCGATGTAATAACCAAAAACATTATTATATCTGACTTTTAAAGAATTAATCCCGGTAGCTTGTTTTTCCTTAAGTTCTAATGCGGCAACCAAAGAATGAGCATTCGTTGACAACTGAATCAATTCATCAAGTTCGGCTAAAAAACCTATATTTATTAAATACCCCTGCTTGACCGTAAGCGGCGATTCGGGGGAAATAGTCGCAGTTATTTTAGCCGATAATTTCTCGACGTTTTCAAGTAAGACATCATTTTTAAAAGGGTGAAATTTTTGACTCCACGCAATGGCTTTAAGACCATTTTGAATCGAAAGCGCTAGGCTTAAAAGATCGCGGGCGTGGCACTGCGGCTGCGCGATTTTACCTAATCTGCGTTCGAGATCTCCCATGCCGGCTAATGTTTCACGTACTTTTTTAAGCTCTAGCATATGATCACGAAAGGCCGCGATTTTTTTTTGGCGCTCGGTAATTTGTATTTTATTTCGTAATGGAAAGCACAGCCACTGCCGAAGAAGCCTAGAACCCGCTGCCGTTTTCGTGCGATCAATCGCTTTAAAAAGAGATCCTTGCTCGCCGCCTTTATAATTAGTGAAGATTTCCAGATGCCGAAGCGTTGTTTGCGATAGGCCTAGGCGGTGTTCCGTTTCACGCTTTTCAAATGTCTTTAAAATAAACTGCAGATCGGAAACGGCCAGTGATTTGACGTAGTGAAAAAGTAAATCTTTGGAATCCGCTTGCGATTCCATTTTAAATTCCGAGATCAGATATTTTTCGGATAGTTTTTGACTTTCAATCCACGCCGCTTTGGTATCGTGAACAACGATTTCGGCAACCGGAAGTAAATCTAAAAGTCTTAATTTTTCAAAAAGATCTGTCAGTTCAAAATAAAAAGCCTCGCCGGTGGTCGTATCAATAAAACTAATCGAATGATCGTCAAGACTTGCTAAGTAGTGGGCCTTAGTTTGATCCAAAGTTTCACTATCAAAAACCATTCCGGGAGTCAGTACGCGGGTCACCGCTCTTTTGACGAGGCCCTTAGCCAATTTCGGATCTTCAATTTGATCACAAATCGCAATTTTTAAGCCGGCGGCCAAAAGTTTATTGATAGGTCCCGCGATCGAATGATACGGAACTCCGCACATTGGCGTTTGATCCTCAGATTTTTTATTCCTTTGAGTTAAAGCAATGCCCACGATCGGCGCCGCTTTGACAGCATCATCGTAGAACATTTCAAAAAAATCACCCATTCGAAACAGCAGAATCTTATCTTGATGAAAGGTTTTAATATCCCAGAACTGCTTCATCAGGGGCGTGAGTTCACCGTCTTTTTTTGCCATAACCAGGTTTTATTTTTTTATAGGCGCCGTTTCAATATGAATTCGCGTAAAATCTTTATTAATGCAGTGCTCTTATTGGAGTTTGCTTAAAGATGCTGCAACTATTCGAGGGCCTTCATCAGCTTCTGATAGATGCCATCAAATCCCCCATTACTCATGATCAGAACAACGTCACCCGCTTTAGCCTTCACTTTTAGAAATTCAACGATTTTATCGGCCGTTGGAAAAGAGACTGCTTTTTTATCTTTTGCGATTAAATCCTCGATCAGCTCGCTCACCGAAAAACGATCATCCGCAGCAATTTTAGCTTGATCAAAAGCTTCAGCTAAAATAATTTCATCAGCAAAACTAAAGGCTTCGACATAGTCTTGTTGAAAAACTTTTCGTCTTGAAGTCGCAGATCTGGGTTCAAAAACTGAAAAAACTTTTCGACCTTGGTAGCGCTTTTGAATTCCTTTTACGGTCTCTTTCACGGCCGTTGGGTGGTGGGCAAAATCTTCGATAATGAGTATCCCACCGGGTTCGCCTAAAATTTCCTGACGCCTTTTGACCCCAAGAAAAGTGGAAATCGCTTTTTGTACGGAAGCGAAATCCCATTTTTGTAGATGCGCCTGCGCAATGACCGCGGTCGCATTTAAAATATTGTAAGTACCCGTCATGGCCGTTCTAAAATCGCCTAATTTTTCTTTCTTGAAATAAACTGAAAACGACGTGAAGCCTTCCGATTGGCTGTCTACCACAACTTGGTAATGGCACTGGTCTGTAAATCCATAGGAAAAATTATTTTTAACTTGAGCCTTCTGCGCTAATTCAGAAACCGCCCCATCATCGCCCCAGTAAACTAAAGATCCGTCGGTTGGAATAAGCGTGATCAAGCGAGAAAAAGCGGCTTTGACGGCATTAAAATCTTTGTAAATGTCGGCATGATCAAATTCCACTGATGTTAGAATGACAAATTTTGGTTTGTAGTGAATGAATTTAGGAACCTTATCGAAATAGGCGGTATCGTACTCATCACCTTCAATGATAAAGGTATTGGCCTGCGGGTTTCGAAAACTTTGTGAAAAATTTTTCGGAATTCCCCCAATCAGAAATCCCGGCTGCAGCGAACAACTTTCGGCGACCCAACTGAGTAATGACGTTGTTGTTGTTTTTCCGTGAGTTCCTGAAACCACAAAGGAATTTTTATCTCCGATGATCAGTTTCCCCATGGCTTCAGGTAAGGAACAATACGGAAGGTTTAACCGATTCATCTCTTCAGCTTCGGCGTTGCTTGCTGAAATCACATTTCCGACGATGACGAAATCCGGTTTTGGCTCTAGGTTTTTTGCCTGGTAGGGTATTTGAATTTTTATTCCTAAGGCCTCAAGCTGCGTCGACATCGGCGGGTACGGATTAGAATCACTGCCGGTCACATAATAGCCGCGATCTTTCAGAAGTCCGGCAAGGCTTGCCATCGCGGTTCCGCATATTCCCATCATGTGAATATGACTCTTCGGTTTTAACTGCTTAATAGAAACGTGAGGCATTAGATTGTCCTTCTTAAAGATTCAAAAATCCAACTGTGAATTTGGGGACGAAGTTTGGCAAAGGCTTTATTTTCTCGTCCGTAATGGACTCGGTTACTTAGAATAAGCACGATCAGATCATGGCGTGGATCATACCAAAATGAAGTTCCTGTAAAACCGGTATGACCGATAGATAAAACAGAAAAATGCGGACCACAGCTAGCGGACTCTACGGACGGCATCATGAAACCCAAAGTCCAATCTCCGATGTCGCTTGAAATCGCCCGCATTGCGAAAATTTGCGCTGTCTTTTGGCGAATTTGATACCTAGCGATCCCTTGCAGTTGCGATCTGACGTTTAATCCAAAGGCGGAAACGTCTTCAATGCTACCGAAAAGCCCGGCATGAGTACCGATCCCGCCCGCAGCCCAGGTATTTTCGTCGTGCACTTCGCCCCGAAGAATTTTTTTGCGCCACGGACAATCTTCCGTTGGAGCAAATTGTTGCAGAGGAATTTCTGTTTTATTATCAACGTGGAAGTCTAAAGTCGTATTGGCGTAATAGCGGGATTTAAAATCAGCCCAGATCGAAAGAATGTCTTTTTGATAAAGCTTTTCTAAAATAAAACCTAAAAGCATAAAGTCGAGGTCCGAGTAAATGGCTTTATCTGATTTTTTAAAATTTGATTTTTTTAGTTCATCGAAAAGCCAGATTCGTTTTTCTTCCCAAGACTTTTCAAGCGGCATAGTTAAATAAAATGGCTTCCACCATTCAAGACCCGAAGTGTGTGATAAAAGTTGCTGAATTAAAATTTCTTGATGCGGAAAATCCGTTAAGATATCGCTGACTTTTGTTTGCAAATTCCACTGCCCGCGATCAAAAGTCTCCATCATCGCTTGTTGCGTGAATATCACTTTCGTCAATGAGGCTAAATCGTAATAAGGATAAGTTTGACCCACGCTGATATCACACACGAGCCGACCAACGTGATAGGCCCTGATACTCACGCCCGGAGTGACGTCGGGTATGGCGGCTTTTAAATTCTCGACGAGTTTATTTTCTTGGCTTGTATACTTCATATGGGGAAAAGACTACCATCGTAAATCGGGAATGATCAATCGCCATTGAAGTGATTGTCGCTTTCGTGTTAAAAACTAGCGGCCTTTGCTCGGTTCCGTGTCCTAAGGGAACATTAAAAAATGCTGGCACTTTTAGCGTTTCAAAAAAGTTTTGTAGTGTTTGAAAAGAAAGATCTGAGCCATCAGGTTCAAGGCATTTTAAAAAATCACCCAACACCACAGCTTTCGCCGACGAAAAAATTCCCGCCTGTTTCAGTTGCTGAAGACAACGGTCGATTCGGTACCCACGTTCGCTAAGCTCTTCTAAAAATAAAATTTTATTATCGGCATCCAGCTGATTGACCGTTCCCAAAGTTGATGTCGCCACCATCAAGTTTCCACCCGTGACCAGACCCTCTACGCGCTTTGCCTTCTTGGCCGCTAAGTTCAAAGGCTTTAAACCAGCAAATTCAGATTTTAAAAGCTTTCCTTCAAGTAAATTTTTAAGTTCTGTGCGGTTGGTTTCCGGTAAGTTTTCTAGACCTATCCGGTCTAATAGCGGCCCATGGATCGAAGGCCAGTTCCATTTCTGCTGCAAAAATATTTGTAATGTTGTGATATCACTGAGACCAATCAAAAGCTTCTGATGTTTTGGTTTTTTAAGTTGATTTAAAAATGGCAGTAAGCGAATTGAGCCGTAACCGCCCCGCAAACACCAAACGGCTTTTGAATCATTCGCTAGTAACGCTTTTTTTAGGGATTCAAAGCGATACGAATCTGAATTGGAAAGAAAAAGTTCGGGTTTCATCAAATCATTGGCAACGCGTGTGCGGTATCCCCACGACTGCAGGATGGCACATGCTTTTTTTAATATGGCTAGATCCGTTGAAGACCCCGGCGCTACAATATCAATAAGATCGTCATTCACTAACGGTTGCAACAAATTGGAATTAGATGATAATTTTACGCGCGAATTCACTTTTGCTTTTACTTTGCTAAGAGCAGATATCTTAGCTTGAGATTTGCTTTTCGATTGGGATTTTTGTTTCGACACCTTTTAAGCTTGTCGGATAATCTCCGTTAAAACAAGCGGCGCAGAAAGTTTCAGGACCAGCTTGCATCGCCTTCCACATTCCTTTTTCACTGAGATAAGCTAAACTATCTGCTCCGATAAAGCGCCGAATATCGTCGATACTTTGTTGGGACGCGATAAGCTCGCTTTTTTGCGGCGTATTAACACCGTAAAAACAAGGCCCCACTGTGGGCGGCGAAGCAATTCGAAGATGAACTTCGGAAGCTCCCGCCTGACGGATAAGCTGAATAATTTTTTGACTCGTCGTTCCCCGCACTAAAGAATCATCGATCACAATGACTCTTTTATTTTTTAATACTTCAGGCTGCGGATTTAATTTTATCTTCACGCCGAAATCACGAACGGATTGCCCGGGCTGAATAAATGTTCGACCCACGTAGTGATTACGAATAATGCCAAATTCAAACGGAATTCCACTCGCCTGGGAAAAACCTAAAGCTGAGGGAACTCCACTGTCTGGAACAGGAATCACAATATCTGCTTCAACGGGTGATTCCAGGGCTAGTTGTTCTCCGAATTTTTTTCGCGATCCGTAAACGGATCTGCCAAAAACGACCGAATCAGGTCTTGAAAAATAGACATGTTCAAATACACACTGGGCCGCTTTTCTTTTTCCGGTAACTGCTGGAAGTTTTTCACTAACAACTTCGTGGGCGCTGATATCAATAATTTCACCGGGCTCAATTTCACGGACAAATTCAGCGTTAATCAAATCAAGGGCACACGTCTCGCTGGCGACAACGTAACTGATCCCTTGGTCGGTTTTCAATTTCCCTAAAACTAAGGGCCTAAAACCTAACGGATCCCGCGCGGCAACCAGCCGGTCATGAGCTAAGATAACAATACTGTAAGCGCCTTCTAAACACTGAAGGCTTTCTTTCAAAGCCGATCGTAAATGGGTTGATTCATTTTTTGCCAATAGATGCAGTAATATTTCGGTGTCATTAGTTCCTTGAAAGATAGAGCCGTCCCGCTGCAAAGCTTCGCGAAGGACTGCGCTGTTCACGATGTTTCCATTGTGGGCCACCCCCAAGGGCCCGGATAACAAATTCGATGTCAGTGGCTGCGCATTGGTAATTAAGTTATTTCCCGTGGTCGAATAGCGCACATGACCGATGGCCGAGGTTCCTTTTAATTTCTGCAGATGAGATTCTTTGAAAATATCAGAGACAAGTCCCAGACTTTTATAAATATGATGCTGAGGCGGCGACAAGGAACCGGGATTTGTTTCCAGCGAAACGATTCCGGCGGATTCTTGGCCGCGATGCTGAAGAGCATACAGACCAAGATACGTTAATCT
>JAYTHR010000463.1:0-3047 GCA_043732425.1 Bdellovibrionales bacterium | reverse complement strand
TCTTCAATCGATTTGAAAGACCCTCTTTGGCGATTTCTCGCTTAGTTCTTTCGGCCTCTTCGGTTAAGCCCACTTTCGTTTCGTATTTGTACTTAAAGATTCGGGCTTTGGTTAGAGCCGGATAGTCTTCACGCAGCGAATAGATTTCATACGCATTCTTGGCCAAGCGGACTAATATTTGATTCGTGATATCACGGTAAACAACAGGATTTGTAACTTTACGTAGTCCCATCATTGAGTAACCGGCTAGAAATTTTTCAATACTTTTTTTATACGGGTCATTTTTGTCATTAAGCCAAACACCGCGCAGCTTTTGATTACCAAGCTCGATCAAATCGACGGGGAAATTTTGAAAATGAGCCCAAATAAAATCCCACCAGAAATCAATCATTGTTACGTATTCTTTTTGATTACTTGTAATCAAGCGGCCTTGTTCCAGAATTAAATTAGTTAAGACATTATAACTTTCTGCAGGAAGTCCCACCTGAACTTTTTTTAAAGCTCCGATGGTATGTAGCAGGCCTATAAATGCTGTTTGAAAGTAATTGCGAAGCGCGACTTGGCCTTTAATTTTGGAGTAATATTTTTTGTGTAATTTTAAAAGAGTATTCGTGTCTTGGGTAACTTCTGTCAGTCCTATATAGGGCTCGGGAATGTTGGGTCGCAGATGGGCTTCGTATTCGAGATCGAAATATTCTGCAGAAAAGCCACCATCAAGAATATTGGGATCAGCGATAATCGTAAATTCTTCGTTAAAAAATTTGATCACGGATTGGCCCGAGACAATATATTTAGTAAGATTTTTTTCGGCAAATTCAGTTTTAAAATCAGATGATTTTACGGGTTCGCAAAAAGCGAACTGAGAGCTGAGAAAAAAAAGGAAGAAAAAGACTAAGCGCATGCTACAAAAGCTTATCATGCACGCACGATGTCAGTATACTTGCTGGCTAGACTTAAGATCGCAATGTCTGAAAACTATTAGGTGTAGGTTCTCAATAAGGCTCGAACTAGACCCTTAATTTCGACCTGATCTGCCGGATACCACATCGACTTTAAACGTGGATTCGCGGGACGCAGTTCAATAAGTTTTCCGAGTTGAGCCGTTTCGGGATTTGCTTTAAAGAAGTACTTTTTAACAGTCGCTTCGTCATTGATGCTAGCAACAACCAGATCTCCATCGCGCGCTACTTTATGGGATTGAACAACTAAAGTATCACCATCAAATATACCTTCATCAATCATGGAATCGCCTTCAACTTGAAGGGCGAAATGATTAACACTGGATTTAATTAAAGAGTCCGGAATATTTATAAATTCATTGTCATGGACGCGCTCAATGGGTGAACCGGCCGCAACACGTCCTAAGAAAGGAATGGGCAGAACCTTAGAGTGGCCTTCATGATCGTAGGAAGACTGACCAGGACTAGAGCTGTTCGAAGGCTCTGCCGATTTATTTAGTCTTTCAATTAAATTCTTTTTAAAATCCTGCACGGAATTCAAAATTTGAATGGCGCGCTTTTGATTTTGTGGAAACTGAACATAGCCTTTATTTGATAACTGCTTCAAATAGTTCTGAACAGAATTATAAGAGGCAAAGCCAAAGTGATCGCAAATTTCTTGATACGAAGGTGAAACCTCTTTTTTGAGAAGTTCGTCTTCAATAAACTGCAACACAGCTTTTTCTTTTGTCGTCAAAGGGGGGAGGGGCGAATTATTCTTTTTCATACACATAAGTTACAGTGTAATTTATGTGTAAGTCAAGGGGGTCTAAAGCGATTTATTAAAAATCACTTTTTCGGAACTAATTTTGGTTTTTGGAATGCTGTTCGCCGAGCAATTCTGAAAAAACAGAAGGATTATAGGATTAGCAACCAGTAGCAATATGAGGAGAAATCGATTTTTTGAGCCCATGTTTGCGATCCTCTTCTTAGGTCTAGTACCTAGTTAGTGTCTGATCGGTTTAGTTCTAAAAAACATGAGGACTTTTTTAAACAGGTGTGATGAACTTCCCGAAATGCGCCAGTTGATTGGGTTCTTATTTATTTTCATCCTTTTTCAGAATTTTATTTTTGCTGAACCGCTTTCTTTAAAACAAACATGTCTCAATTCGTTGCGGGTTTATAAGAGCTACTACAAAGATGAAGTCTTAAACCAAGTTTGTGATTCTGCAGAAAAGTCCTTTCAGTGTGCCAGCAGTCAAGGTGAGCCAATTTTTCACATGAACCATCAAGGGAACGCTAAAAATCCGAAAAAAATTATGGTTATCAGCTTGATTCACGGCGATGAAACCGGAGCCGGTAGCCTGGGTCGCTTTTGGCTCGAAAGACTTCACAAGGTGTCTCCGAGAAATTCCTGGAGAATTATTCCTGTAACCAATCCCGATGGCGTAGCTTTAAAGACAAGAACAAACGCCAGCGGCGTTGATCTGAACAGAAATTTTCCGACCGCTGATTGGGGATCTGAGGCTCAAAATTTTTGGAAAAAAGAGGCTCACGGCTCGGTCCGTAAATTTCCGGGAACAACTGCGGGGAAAGAATCGGAAGTCCAATGCGTCATTCAGCATCTTGAAGACTATAAGCCAGATTTTGTCATCTCGATTCATACTCCGTTAAAAGTTTTAGATTTCGATGGCCCTCACGTGAAAAAGCCAAGCTACGTGTATTTACCTTGGAAAAGTTTGGGGAATTTTCCGGGAAGCCTAGGACGCTATTTGTGGGTTGAGAGAAAAGTTCCGGTATTAACGACCGAACTAAAAGATGACCTTCCAAGTAATGGAGCGGTCTTCGAACAGCTTCAAGATCTTATCGGAACGTTAGTTCAAGCTGATCTGAAGTAAGCAGCTGAGGTACTTAGTGAACCTGATTTAAATTTCCGGCCTGCTGAATCGCCGTTAATCGATCTTGCGAATTTTCGATTTCATTTTGAATCGCTAAAAGCTCGATAACTAATTTTTCTTTCGCTAGCTTTATAGCTTCGAATATATCATCGTGAAAAGCTTCAGCTTCAATAGAACTGTCATCTTCTTTTAAAATAATAACAATGCGATG
>JAYTHR010000462.1:0-3049 GCA_043732425.1 Bdellovibrionales bacterium | reverse complement strand
CTTACGTCTTTTGCAACTGCGAAATTAATGGGACCGCCGCCTGCTTCATAGACTGAGTACATTATTTTTTTAAGGGTCAAATAGTCAATAGCCTTATCCGCCTGAAGCGTAACTCGTCTCCATGCATTAGG
The DNA here is from genome assembly GCA_043732425.1 of Bdellovibrionales bacterium. Taxonomy (GTDB): domain Bacteria; phylum Bdellovibrionota; class Bdellovibrionia; order Bdellovibrionales; family Bdellovibrionaceae; genus Pseudobdellovibrio. The sequence goes on along the minus strand of JAYTHR010000462.1, from coordinate 2,918 downwards.
ATCAATCTCTTCGTTGCCTAATGTTTTATCGACAATATTCTTTAATTTATTCTGAATTTTGGCGTCGGTTTCAGCTTTTGCTTTTTCTAGCAAGACCCGCACGCCGTCACGTAACTTTGGAATGACCCAATCCGTTGCGGCTTTCACTTCGTCAAACGTAGCCACTTGCGTCCGATCAATCAAGACTTCCTTCGCCGAAACCGTTACCACAACCGCTGGCTTCAAATCAGAAACACGATTAGCTTTCGGAAGTGTCACTTCTTTTGGAATAAATAAAACTTCGCCCGTTGTATTATAACTTTGCAGAAGAAAGATAACCAACACGGTAAACATATCCACCATGGCCGTTAACGAAAGTATCGCCGTGACTCCGCGTTTACCTTTTCTTCTTTTTAAAATATTGTGATTTCGATTTCGTTCACCAGGTCGATGGATAGCCATTAGTTGGGTCCTCCGGTTAATAACTCAGGAGAAAATCCAGCCCGTAAGCCTGTATCCATCACGCCGACGACAACTTCGTAAAGTGTTTCGTCGGTTATGGCTAACTTGATTCCAGCTTTGTCAGGATAAAGTTGTTTGATTTTTTTCAAATCTGTTTCTAAAGATTGATTGTCATATTCTTTATTTATTTTTGGAATGGGACGTACGTCTTTACCTACAAATAAAATATATCCCGATTCCCGCACTTCCAGCTTAAGAACAACGTCCTCTAGCGGCGGCGGTTTAATATCTGTTTGATTCGGATCTTTCGGAGACGCAAAGGAAGCCCCCAACTGAATCATTGAAACCTGAGTCCAAACGGCAGAAATCAAAAGAAATGTAATCAACACCGACATTAAGTCGATGACGGGAACTAAGTTCAGTTCCGTATTTACACCCCGTCCGCGTCCACCCGATTCGATATGAGCCATTTAAATCTCCAGTAAAAAAATAATCATCAAACTGATAAAATAACTTTAGTCTTTCATTTTATCGCGATTGGCCGCGATCAAATTCATCAAACTCATGCTGGATTCAATCATTTCATTTTCCGTTTTTTGAATCATATGCTGAAACAAACCGAAGAAAACAATCGCCGTGATCGCCACCATTAAACCGAAGCCAGTACAATTCAAAGCATGCGAAATACCTTCTGAAAGTAATTGGGCTTTCGTTGCAGGATCTGCTTTAGCAACCGCGCGAAATGATCCGATCATACCGAAGATTGTTCCTAGCAGTCCGGCTAGGACCGCAATATTTCCGAAGACGGCTAAAAACGATGTCCAGCCTTCAAGTCGTGGAGTTTCCCGCATGACGGCAGCGTCCATCGCCACTTGCACTTCTTCGTCCGGACGCTTATTCATCGCCTGAACTAATCCGGCCTTCATCGTATTCGCTAAAGGAGTCGGCTTCGAATCACAAAAAGAAACGGCTTGTCTTAAGTCTCCGCCGACGATCATTCTAAATATTTGATCGCTGAATTCTTTTTTATCCACACGTAAAGACTTAAGTGTCATGAATCTTTCGATCACGAGTACTGCTGTGAGTACCGCAATGACCAAGATTACGTACATGACCGTTCCGCCCTCACTGAAAGCTCTTACGAGCGGGTTCATACTGTCTGAATTTACAACTGGGTCCACAAAAATCCTCCTCTTAAATTATTTTTGACCTTGAAACACAAATGGATAAGTCACATCAGCAAATGTTCCTGCTGGTGGCTCTGGAAAACGAAGCGCGACCAACCGTGATCGCACACACTCTTCAACTGTTGCGTTGTTCATTGAAGATTTTTCTTTGATCACGCGGGCGTTTTTGGCGATTCCTTTTTCATGAATCTCCCACGCAATCATCACTTTACCTTCAAGCTTGGAATCTTTTTTGTATTCTCGCTCGTAACAGGCTTTGAAGGAATTCAACGCAGACTTTACGACCCGGCGAACCGCCTCTTTATCAATCGATCCGCTAAATTCTTCTTCGGCGCCGCCGGCCTGAATCGCAACCTGATCTTTACTTCCAAAACCGGTTCCGCTGCCGTAAGCACTCATTCCGGTCCCGCGTCCTTTAGTTCCAATTCCCGCGATGCCTTGAGTCGCTGTGCCTTTTCCGCCGGCTCCGGTGTCTTTAAATTTCGAACCCAGATCATCCCCGGCACGATTTTCACTAAAGCCCGATGAGCCCGTGGCTTTTTCACCTTGTCCTAAAAGTTCACCGGTTCCGCTATAGGCTTTATCTAATTTACTGCGGGCGCCGCCAGAACCAAACGCGGCTAATAAGCCAGAATTTGTTAAATCTGGTTCTTTACTTTTTGCATTCGCCGCCGATTTATCGCTGGTTTTTATCGCACCGCCTTGTTTCGTCGACGTAAACATTTTTGCCTTTAATTTTGAATCTTTAGGCTTTACTTCGTTCGCGCGACCCGCTGATTGTGCCGTTTCTGATTTCTGCTCGGGCTTATTAGGGTCACCCTTAACTTTTTGTTCTTCTTTTTTCTCGGAAGCTTGAACCACTTTTTTAATAGGCTCTGGCGGCTTCGGAGGTGTGGGTTGTTCTTTAGGGACTTCGACAGGCGGCTTATTCACGGGCACCGGGGGCTTCGTGAATATGACCTGGGCGACCCGCTGAACTTCTTCGTCCTTGTCTGATGGCTTCGGAAGAGTCACGGAAACGATTAAGCTAGTAAGTGCCGCAATAATTAAAGCTGCTAAGATTCCGGTAAATTCTGATGATGATAATATTAATGGAGATTCAAAAGCGACAATAGGAGCCGCGGGAGCGAATCGAACAATCAACTGCATTCCGTTCAATAGACTAACGAAAACGGTTTCGTTTTGTTGCAGTCGATACGCACGATCCGAAGTGACACTCAGATTTCCATCGCGCAAAATTTCAACTTTCATCTCTGCAGAAGTTCGAACTTGCGCGCCTTGAGTTAAATC
>JAYTHR010000461.1:0-10086 GCA_043732425.1 Bdellovibrionales bacterium | reverse complement strand
CGACTAAATTTTAAATCATTTAAAGCTGGCCCGGATGGCCAGCTTTCTCGGGTTCAAAAGGGCAGAGGCCCTTTTCTGCCAGGATGGCACTTCTACTTGACCACACAAAACCCACTTAAATTAGAAAGTTCTTTTTATTTAAATGACATTCTTAGGCATTAAAAAATTTTCAACAGAAAGCCTACGTGCGCATCAACTGATAAGTGGCAGCGCACAGAGCAAGGCCCACACCCCAATCAGCCCACGGGCCGCTGGAAAAATACGAGAAGGTCATTAAAGCTAGTCCCAGTAATGTAATTCGAAGGTCAGTTCTTTTTCGGCCCTCGCGATAGACGTAAAATCCAATCACACTAAAAATTAAACTCGATGCGATAGCGGAAATTGAGAAATCCATAAGCTATCATTTGCTACTAGGGTCTACAGTTCAAGAAGTCCTTAGTCAGGTCCGGATTTACATATAATTTACATAAATTACTTGATTTCGGTTCGGCAGGCTATCAACCTAGAAAAAGTCCCATTCGCTACAAGGTAGGATTTATGTCGTTTTTGGAAATTATGGACCCGGATAGCTTCGCCGATACTTCATCTCCTGCACCGATTAAAAGTCAGTATTGGCCCGCCCCGGGAATGCCAGAGGGAATTCCCCGTGGGGCCGTGATCGAGCTATTTGGAGACGATTGCGAAGAGTGGCTATGGGAATTTTTAAATTTCAATCCCGAATTGCGAATTTTCTGGGATCTAAAAAAATCGGATACGACATCTGAAAATTTAATTAAGACTAATGCCGGAAGACAACGAATAACTTTTAAGTCATTAAAGAGTCTAATTGCAGTCACATTGCGGCAGGTAATTCAAAGTCAAAAATACGAGATTATCTTAACCCAAAATAATTTTTCAGATTTTCGAATTTTTCAAGCTCTACAAATTTTTTTAAAAAAAGCCAATAGCACATTACTATTGCTGGGAGTAGACAGAAAAAGTAAGTCTTCACAGCATTCTTTACAATTACAAATCGACAAAGGAGTTCGCGGGGAATGGCAAATTCGTCAGAACTATTCTTATTATTATTCGCACACTGACGAACTTCAGCAGCAGTTGTAGATGCTCTCTGGCAAACTTTCTCGTTAAGAAAAATTGTTATAATGAGATTGATCAACAGTTGTAAGATTTGGCTTTCTTTTTTTCACAAAGGATTAATATTAAATTTACAACGAAAGTGAAGCTAACAATTTAAATTTGTGAAGTAGGAAATATGTCTTATATTACTTCTTATATCATTATTCTATCTGATATTGCCTTTGGTCTTATCAGCCTTTTTTTAGGATATCAGTTTTTTAAAATGTTAAATTCCCGTGACGAATTCAAGTGCGGAATTCCACAATTTCTACTTATTGCCATGCCTGTTTTGGCCGGAATATTTTTTCTGACATACCCCTTTATTTTAGATTCCTCATCGCAAATATTTTATATTTTTAGATCTTTTCGATTCCCTATTATGTCAATTAATGCGGTTCTTTGGCTCTATTTCATGACTCCCAAAGTAAGCGTTTTACCTAAAGAGTCTGAATTAGAAATTATCAATTCGGCATTAAAAACAGAAATTAAAAACCGAACCTTGACCGAGGAGAAATTACTTAATCTAAATGCCCACTTAGACAAGACAATATTGCAAAAAACAAAGGAACTACAGACCATCATTGATAGCAGTCCTTTAGCTATTGTTAAATTAGATCGTCAATTCAAAGTTTCTTTATGGAATAAAGCTGCGCAGAACCTTTTTGGCTGGGAAGAACATGAAGTCCTTGGAAAATTCATTCCCATTATTCCAGAAAGGGAAGCTAGAGCAGTTCAAGAAAGTCTAAAAAAAACAATCCTTGAAAATAAAATTATTCAAGATGAAGTGAACAGATTACACAAAAATGGATCTATGGTAAATGTTAGAATCTGGAATGCCCCCTTAGCTTACGAGACAAGTGAAGATGCGATGTTGACCATGTTTGATGACAATACCGAGCGTAAAAAAATGATGGAAGAGTTAGAAAGTGCAAAGCAAAATGCCTTAGCAGCCAATCAGTCTAAAAGTGATTTCTTGGCTCGTATTAGTCATGAAATTCGCACGCCGCTGAATGCTATTATTGGATTTTCAGAAATTTTATCTAGCGAAAAAATTGATGACGAAGAAAGAAAAATTTATCTTGCAACGGTGAATAAAAATGGTCAGTTCTTAAGTCGTTTAATTAATGACCTTTTAGATTTTTCTAAAATTGAAGCTGGAAAAATAAAATTTGAATCCAAGAACATAAATCTGCAAGAGACTTTTGACGATATTATCGAAACAGCGCGTGTAAACATAGTGAATAAGCCTGTCGGTATTTATTTGCAGCCCCTTGCTCCGGCTGTTCCTAAATATATTCGAACGGATCCCCTGCGCTTTCGACAAATTTTACTTAATCTTCTAAGTAACTCCGTGAAGTTCACGAATGAAGGTACGGTGAGCCTGTTTGTTGACTTTACTCCTTCAAAAGAAAAACAAGATGAAGGTTTACTCGTGATAAAAATCAAAGATACCGGAATTGGAATGACCGAGACACAATCCCAGTTATTATTTAAACCGTACTATCAGGCCGAATTAAACATTTCGAGAAAATATGGGGGCACGGGCCTGGGCCTGTCCATTGCTAAACATTTGGCAAAATTAATGGGTGGTGACATCACGCTTGAAAATACGCAGCCTGGAAAAGGATCGGAGTTTTCAATAGCGATTGCCACCACCAGAATTTCCGCCATTGATCCGGAATTAAAGTTGGCTGAAGCAAAGGACGGAACACTAAAAAATTCGAACGAGGCGCAATCACTGGATGGAAAAAATATTCTTATTGTTGATGATTCTAAAGATAATTTATTCTTAGTTTCCAGAATATTAACTAAAGCTGGTGGACACATTGATACCGCTCAAGACGGGGCCGAAGGCGTGCAGCGCTGTCTTCAGCATAAATATGATGTTGTCCTAATGGATTTAGAAATGCCAAAAATGGACGGAGTTGAGGCCCTACATAAACTGCGATCCTTGGGTGTTCACACGCACGTGATTGCATTAACGGGCCATGCCTATGAAGATGATCGGATAAAATGTTTAGAGGCGGGCTTTGATGATCACATCAGTAAACCCGTGGATAAGAAAACTTTAATAGCTAGCGTGTTAAAAAATTCTGATTTTAAAACTACAAATCACGTTTTTGATCAGATGAATTGACCAGATTAATTAACCAGATGAATTAACCAGATGAATTAAAGACTGCGGTCTTTCTAAGTGCGGTCTTTAGGCAGTGCGTTTTTGAATCCAATCGGACAGTAACAGCTGAGTGTCAGGTGTCAGCGTTGTAAATTCAAAAAAGAAATCACGGTCAGATTTATTTTTAAAATGGCTTTTGATATGGAGTCCATTATTAAAAGTAATTTCAATTTTTCTGTTTTCAACTCCGGCGGGTGGATCTTGTAGGCAGTGAACATGCAGACCATCTAGAGAAACACTTTTTAATTCAGCCCAAGGCCCGATATCTACAAAGTGAATTAAAATTTTCGTTTTTAAATGAGCCATTGGGCGTTCATTTATTTTTTGTTCAGGTACGGGTTTCTGTAAAGTGGGCACTTCCGGTTTTTGGGCCCTTAGTTTGAAAACGATCTGATCAGCAATAAAGAAAAATATACTTAAATTCACTAAAAAAAATGGTCCCCATAGCCAGTTCTCACGAAGGTCATGCCCGATATTGGCGATCTGAATAAGAATATGACTTCCCAATAAGATAAGAACTGGTTTCCAGGCTTTCGACGACCCTTGTAACATGATCGCGCCAATAATCAAACTGGCTACAGTCAAAATGTGGTGGGTGACTGAGCCAGATAGAATAAGCCGCATCACAATTGAAAAAGTATACTGTTGGTGAATTTCTAAACGGCGCACCCAAAGGGCAAAAACAATATTGATAATAGGGGATAAGATCAGAGCCAAACCGAAGAGCCGGATGACACCTTTTCTTTCAAGGATGCGAACCGCAGTATTTTTAGATAACTTTTTTATCGTTGGTTTCATCAGCAAATCGCATTTGAATAACATCATCCTGGTAACTAGCGATGTCGGTCGCAGGCTCGGATGGCGCAGGGGTTACTGGTTCCGGGTTAACCATCGAAGGCGTTGACGCAGTTGCCGCAACAACCGTAGTTACGACCGAATCGGTTTGTTTTCGTTTCCGTGAATCTAGCGCTTGGCTCATTGCGATAATTAGGCAAATTGCTAGGGGGTCAAAAACAGTTACTAAAATAAGAGTTAAATATTTGACCACGCTATCAATTTCCATTCCGAACGCTCGGGCAATGTAAATTAGTGGTCCCACTTTCTTTTTTATTTCAATCATTCTTAATTGCGAGCGGCCAATTTCTTGTTCGATCAACTCATTTTGTTTTGTAATCGCCAGAATTGTTGGCTCCATTTCAGCCCGCGCCTTTAAGCGTTTACTGATACGGGTGACCGGAATTTCTTCGATGGCTTTATTAAGACGAGCGATTTCGGCCTTATTATTATTTTCTAAAGACTGCTGGGTAACTAGCTTTACATTTTCGGCATCAATCAAAGTTGTCGTCGATTGGTAAGCATCCGAAAGAAATCCGAAAATACCCATGCTCGTGATAATACTTAAAACCACAATCGCAAATACTAAATACGATTTATAAATAAGATTCAGCTGAACCCAGCGTTGATGGACGTAGGCTGCTAACATGAATTTAGCGAGTTCTAACGACGCTGCCATAGCCCACACGGCAAGCAGAGCTCCGGAAAATAGCGCGCCTAAACCCATGACGGAAAAAGTTGCTCCCAACGTCGATACGCAAAGGGTTGCTACAATTAAGCCGATTGTTATCCAAAGTGAAACCATATTGAATTATCGGAAGAATTGAAAAATCACTAAATGGAAAAGCCCTGGCAAACGGTCTAGATCTGTCTCATTATTTGTCGAAAAAAAGACCTTACAAAGTCGTGATTTTGTACGACGGATGGTTTATTTAGACCAACGTCTTACCTTTAACTGAGAAATTAACTGTAGTGTCCGGTGATATAAGATTCGGTTAGTTTATTTTCAGGATTTGTAAATATTTTTGCGGTTGAATTAAATTCCACCAGTTCACCAAAATTCATGAACGCTGTTTGGTCAGAAATCCTGGCGGCTTGCTGTAAGTTATGAGTGACAATAACGATGGTGACAAATTCTTGAAGCTCAGAAATTAATTCCTCAATCCGTGACGCTGAAATGGGGTCTAAGGCCGAGGTAGGCTCATCCATCAGAATGGCAATGGGATCAACGGCTAAGGCGCGCGCGATGCAAAGGCGCTGCTGTTGGCCGCCGGATAAGCTAATCCCGGGAGCATTCAATTTATTTTTAACTTCGTCCCAAAGGGCAGCTTGCTTCAAAGCGATTTCGGCTTTTTCTTTAAGCCCAGATTTTTTCTCGCCTTTCAACAACCGGCCCGCGACGACATTTTCCCAAATTGAAAGTCCCGGGAAAGCCGTTGGTTTTTGAAAAACCATTCCGACCTTTTGTCGCACGACCACAGGATCGGCATGATTTTCAAAAATATTTTTTCCATCAAGCAAAATCGATCCTTCGACTCGTGCCGTAGTCGCTTCCTCGTGAAGGCGATTCGCACACCGAAGCAAGGTGGACTTACCACATCCCGATGGGCCAATGATGGCGACGACTTCATTCGCGTGTACGTCGAAAGAAACATTTTTAACGATATGCTTTTCTCCGTAATAGGCATTAATTTTTTGAAAAGAAAGAACTGTTTTGGCACTCATTGACTGTTTCTTCCTAAGCCTTCGCCGCTAGAAAAAATCCACCGCGTAAATAAATTAATGATAAAAATCAACATCACTAAAGTGAACGCTCCGGCCCAGGCCTGATTATGCCAATCATTATAGGGGCTGATCGCGTAATTATAAATTTGCACTGGTAGTGAAGGCGTCGGTTGCATCAACGATTGAGGCCAATTTCGATTTCCAAAAGCAGTGACCAGTAACGGGGCCGTTTCGCCAGCGATGCGACCTAAAGCTAAAACGACGCCGGTCATAACAGCCGGTTTTTTACCGCGTAAAACAATAAATAAAATAACGCGCCAGCGGGAAAGACCCAGCGCTAATCCGGCCTCACGCACGTGTTCTGGGGTTAACTTCAAAACCTCTTCTGTGGTTTTAGCGACGATGGGTAACATCAGTAATCCCAAGGCAGCGCCCCCGGCAATGGCCGAAAAAGTATGAAACGGAACGACAACAGCGGTGTAGACGAAAAGTCCGATCACTATAGAGGGCATGCTGGTTAATAAATCTATGGTCCAGCGAAAAGCGCTTGCGGTTTTCTCGTCTGAATATTCGGAAAGATACACACCACCAAAAATTCCAATGGGAACAGCAATGACACTCGCGATACTTATAAGAATTAAACTACCTAAAATACAATTTCCCATGCCGCCATCGGTTTCTCCCAACGGAGCAGGCAATTTGGTAAAGAAGTTTAAGTTCAGGGCGGGTAAACCATTACGCACAATATGATAAAAAACTAGAAATAATGGGATAATCGCGATCAGTGAAAATAAACAAATCACCCCGGTCATGACATAATCTTTCAGTCGGCGGCGACGAAGTACGTTGCTGTAAAGAGAAGTAGCTGCGCTCATTTTCCGAACCTTCTTTTAGTAATTTTCGTAATTAACCTTGCGGCGCCGCTAACAGCCAAAGAGACGATGAATAAAGATAATCCAATAGCAGAGAGAGAAGATAAATGAAGAATTGAAGTTGCTTCCGGGGACTCGTTAGCAATGACGCTGGCCATAGTGGCTCCCGGTGAAAACAGCGACAGCGAAATGTCGGGGCGGTTTCCAATAAGCATCGTAACGGCCATCGTTTCGCCCATAGCTCGTCCAAATCCAAGAGCTACGGCAGCTAAAATTCCGGAAAAGCCAGCCTCAATAACCGCCGTTTTAATCATTTCCCAGCGCGTGGCCCCAAGTGCTAAAACGCCTTCACGAAGAGTTATCGGGATCGCCAAGAAAACTTCCCGACAAACCGCAGTGATCGTCGGTAAAATCATCACGGCTAAAATTAAGCCCGCGGTGAAAACTCCAATTCCGAACGGGGGCCCTTTAAAAAAGGGCAAGTATCCAAAATAGTTTCCAAGGACTGGCTGGATATGGTCGCGAACGAAAGGCGCTAAAATAAAAATTCCCCAAAGTCCGTAAACGACGCTGGGAATTGCGGCCAGCATTTCAATTAAAAATCCAAAGGGTTTTGCCAATTTCGTCGATGCGATTTCAGTTAAAAAAAGTGCCGAACACAACGCAATCGGCGCCGAGATAATTAAGGCAACTGTCGAGGTCAGTAAGGTTCCATAAATAAATGGAAGAGCGCCAAACTGATCTGCATTAGGGTCCCAATCACGCCCAATAAAAAATTGCCAGCCGCTTTGTTTTAAAATTGGTAGAGATCCATTCCACAAGTAAAATAATAGAGAAATAAAAACTAGCATGACCAAAGCCGCTACGGAGCGTAAGAAAAAAACAAAAGCGAAGTCAGATCTTCTGACTTCGCTGCGCTGGTGATTTATAAATCTGTTAAAGAAACTATTTTCCAAATTAATTTACTGAAGAGTGACTTTCGCAATGGCTTTTAAAACTTCGGCGCGAATTTCTTTCGGAACCGGAGAGTAGTTTATTGAACTCACGGTATTTTGTGCGTCGTCGCCTAAAGCCCATTTGGCAAATTTAACAATCTCAGTTCCTTTTTCTTTCGGCATCTTTTCAAAAATCAACATCCAAGTAAAGGAAGAAATAGGGTAAGCCCCGCTGTGCGCCGAATCGGTCAAAGAAATCCTAAAATGGCTTTCAACAGCTTCTTTTTTAATCCCCTCAGCAGCTATAGATACAGACTTGCTTGAAGCTACGACAAATTCTCCTTTTTTATTTTCGACAAGAGCAAAGGAAAGAGCATTTTCTTTGGCGTATACCAATTCCACGTAGCCGATCGTGCCTGGATTTTGCTTAATTAATCCAGCAACTCCAGCATTTCCTTTAGCTCCAACGCTTCCGTTGAACCACTTAACAGTTTTGCCGTTTTTCCCAACCCAGACAGGACTTACTTTTGATAGATATTCCGAAAACACGGCGGTTGTTCCTGAACCATCAGAACGAGTCGCTACCACAATAGCTAAATCAGGTAATTTTAATTTTTGATTTAACTTCACGATTTCCGGATCATTCCATTTCGTGATTGTGCCGTTAAATATTTTCGCAATCACTGGGCCCGATAGGCGAAGTAGACCCGAGAGCGGAATATTGTAACTGATGACAACAGCACCCATAGCAATTGGAATGTGTAAAACAGATCCTTTAGCGCGAGCTGCATCTTGTGTTGAAATAGGGTCATCAGAGCCAGCGAAATCAACCGTCCCTTCAAGAAGCTGTTTTATACCGGCGCCGCTACCGACACCCTGGTAGTTAAACTGAGCGGTTGGATCTTTCTTTTGAAAATCAGAAAACCAACGCGTATAGACGGGTTCAGCAAAAGTAGAGCCCGAACCATTAATAGTGATTGCAGAAAATACTGTCGTAGAAATAAGTGTTAACGTTAAAAAAGCAAGTGCTCGCATCAAAAGACCTCCGTGATAAATTTCAGTTAGATCTAGCACAATTCATCTGATTTGAGTGTCAGGATTGTGACAAGATTAAGAAAATGAATCTATTGGCATTAAGTTGGAATTAGGAAGCCTTGGCAGTTTGCCTAAAATAAATGCTGCTGCATGGTAAGTGATTAAAAAATTCAACTTGCACCACGTAGAGACTCTTTTAGAATTAAAAATCGAATTCATATTTACACCCCGGGGGGCTCGCCGTGCTAACTCAGTTAAAACTTATTGCAGTCAGTTTTTTTGCTATTCTTATTTTAGACATGGTTTGGTTGGGTTTGATCGCTAATCAATTTTATGTTCGTAATCTTTTGCCGATTGGGCGCATCGAGGATAATCATTTTAAACCCGTTTTATGGGCGGCTGGTTTAGTTTATTTATTTTTAGCTTTGGGAATTTATTATTTTTTACTTCCGCGCATTGATTCTGGATCTGGTTATATCTCTACTTTTTTAATGGGCGCTTTTTTAGGTTTTCTTATTTACGGAGTGTACGACATGACAAATTACTCGACACTGAAAGATTTCCCTCTGCACTTGGCCCTGGCAGATATTATGTGGGGCAGTTGCGTGTGCGGCTTAGCGACCGTCGCAACTGTTTTTGTTCGCGATGTATAAGAATATTGTTGAATTACGAACGGCAAAACAAAGTATAAAAATTACTATTCTTTCATATCGACAGTAGCTAATATTTTTTTCAATTCGCCGGAGCGTCGCAATTCTTCCACTGTTTTATTAAAAGCATCCACGATTTTAGAATCCGCTTTTTTAGAGAAGCCCACACGAAACTGAACTTTTTCAATTTCATAAATCGTCACTAAATTAGCAAAGTTATCTTTTCTAGCAATATAATTCCCAACGTCTTCATACGTTGCAACAACGGCTTTGGGCCCAAAACTATTTGCAAATAAAGATTTAAACGCTTCGGGATAGCTGTTAGCTTCAATGATTTTCATATCGCTGATTTTTTCTTTAATTTCTTCAGCCCTTTTTAAGCTGGATGAACCGCGGACTCCGGCGACCGTGAAGCCACTTAAATTTTCAACTTTTATAACGGGCACAGTGACTCCCTTGATACCCATAAAACTTAAGTTTGAGCTCCAGACTGGGTTAGATAAAGTGAATGTTTTTTCTCGCTCCGGAGTTTTGATGACGCCCCAGACGCCATCAATTTCCCCAGATTCAGTCATAATTAAAGCTCGCTTAAATGGAAAAATTTCTAATTCACAGGTCCAATTCAGCTGCGCGCACACTTTTTTCATAATTTCGGCAGATGCTCCTTCGGGCTTACCACGTTCAAGATAACTGAACGGCGGGGATTCTTGCGCCGCAAACTTTACTGTTTTAGCAAACACCAC
>JAYTHR010000460.1:0-3072 GCA_043732425.1 Bdellovibrionales bacterium | reverse complement strand
TTACTTCAAAGAAGCGGCTAAAAAAATGGGCGTCGATATGAAGAAGCTTGAAACTGATTTAAAAGATGAAAGCATCACTAAAAAGATTGCTGCGGACATGGAAGAAGCCAAAAAATTCAATATGAGCGGAACTCCAGGTTTCATCATCAACGGCGTTTCTTTACGTGGAGCGTATCCGTTTCCTTCATTTAAGGAAATTATCGATCAGCATTTAGCGACGATTAAAAAGTAATTAAAAAAATAAATTCTGTTTTAAAAAGGGTGTCATCATGACGCCCTTTTTTTTCGGCACTACCCTTGCTAATACCCCAAACGTTCGAATTATCATTAACCGAGGGGTCAAAATGTATCTTCAAAAAGTATTTCGTCGCTTAGCTATCGTTACAGTTAGCTTATTTTCTATTCACATGCAGGCTCAATCGGCTCCGCCGGAAGTCAATATGGTGCAAATCAAACATACATCTCAGTCTGTAAATCCGTTTGTAGCCACCTTATCTAAAAATGTTTTCAAAACAGAAAGCTATCAGGCAGAATATACCGTTCAAGTTCCTTACGAAGCTACGGAAGAATACACGGTCCAGATTCCCTATCAGACGACTGAAACTTATGAAGAACAAGTTCCTTACACGGTCGACGTGCCGTATACGGATTACGAAACAGCTTACCGCAACGAGTATGTTTGTCATGATCGCACAGCTTATCGCAACGAATGTCATAATGAACAGCGCTGTTACATTGTCCCAGGAAGTGGTGGAGGCCAGCAGTGCCGTGATGTGACTGAATGTGGGGTCAATTCCCAAGGTCAAAAAATTTGCAAAACGCGCCAAGTCTGTGATGGCGGCGGAAACTCAGGCCCGCAACAGCGCTGCGATAACCAGCAAGTTTGCAGTCAGGTTCCTTACACCGATCACCAATGTGCGAACGAGCAAGTTGCGTATCAACGTGAAGTCATCAAACACCGCACCGAGACTCGCTATCGTTCAGAAACACGAACTCGAACTGTTACCAAATACCGCACCGAAACGCGAACTCGCACGGTCACAAAATACCGTACAGAAACAAAATGCTGCGTGACTAAAACTCGTGAAGTCTTTGATCACCAACTTTCTTTTCAGGTCAGCGTTGTATTCCCGCAAGCAGCCGTTTTAACACCAAAAGAAACTGAAAATTTAAAATTAACTCTAAGCTCCGCAGATCCGGCTCATGTTGACCTTACGGTGATCGATTCCATTTACGGTTACAAAATCGCCCAGCAAACTGTTTCGGGAGCTACAATTCAGGTAGAACTTGCTTTAGTTCCAAAATTTGACTTATCGAATGCGGGACCTAAAACAATTCTTAATTATGTGGTTGATCACTCGCCAAAGTACGATAAATTTCGTATTACTTTTACCGATAAGTTTAAGGCCAACAAAGTAGTTACAAATTATACAATCACGGTGACTGATCTTGCAGGAAATTTAATTGAAGAACTTCCCGCGAATCCCTTAGATGCCAATGGGAAATCTTTAACCCGGATTAAAACGCAACTAAATATCAAAACAAAAATTATTGCGACCTTAAAAGTGCGCCGCGAAAGCCCGCTGATGGCTGATGGGGCCTTAGAGTTTCAAGTCACCGGGAAAAATTAATTCAGTAAAAGGGCTTTTCAAAAAAGCCCTTTTTATTTAACCGGCAAAGTTTTTTGACTGAGCTTGATTTCGTCTTGGCTTATTTCCACCAGAACAGCGGTGATAATAAGCCCTTTTTTTTGTGCCTGATCAAAAAGTTTTTTATATTCGGGATCGATATCTTCAGCGACCGAAAATGCCGTCACATCACTACGCTGAATCGTGAAGATCAATTCGGCTTTGTGGCCCTCGTCGATTAATTTCATAAGCTCAACCAGGTGCTTTTGGCCTCGTTCAGTCACGGCATCGGGAAACTGAGCGTGCCCGTCACGTGCTAACGAAACGTTTTTAATTTCGATAAAGTGTTTTTTCTGTTTTTCATCTGCAAGATGACTTTCAAGAACGCAAAAAACGCCGTCCAGGCGAGTCTCTTTTGAAATCTTATGTTCTGATTTATAAAAAGAATAGTCTTTCCAGTTTTTAAAGAAAGGTTTTTTATTTTCAATCGAATTTTGGGCCGCCCATTGAACTATTTTATTAGGCCATGATGTGTTGACTCCGACCCAAGCTCCGGAAATGGCCTGGATGGCCTCTAACGTGCCTTTTAATTTTCGATTGGGATCATCGCTTAGGGAAAACCAGCAGGCGTGCAGCGTGTCTTTTTCGATAACAGATTTTAGACTTCCCGTATTTGGACAATGAATTGTTAATGCTATTTTCTTCTTTGTTTTAGCATCGATATATTCGACATCCGCAAAGAATCTTTTGTACCGTTTGATCAAAGTTCCCTGGATCAGTTTTTCTTTAAATTTTATCATTACATTCTTTCAGGAACAGGAATTCCTAGAAGTTCTAATCCTTGCTTTAAAATATTAGCCGTAGCCGAAGCTAGGGCCAGACGCGCTTTTTTTAAGTCTTCGTTTTCTGCTTTTCCAATCGAACATTCATGATAAAAAACGTTAAACTTTTTTGCGGTCTCGTAAAGATAAGTGCATAGCAACGCTGGCTTATAGTGATCGGCGGCCGAAACCACCAAAGTATTAAAATTCATCAAATGCTGCATGAGTTTAATTTCTGATGGATCGATCAACAAACTTCCGTTGAAATCAGTTATTTTATTTACTAAAAATTTACTCAATATGGAATTGATACGTGCGTAACTGTATTGAATAAATGGTCCGGACTCACCGTCTAATTTCAGCCATTCAGCCATATCAAAAACAATTTTTTTATTCGTATCTTGGCGAAGCATTCCGTACTTGATTGCCCCTTTAGCTACGGCGTCCGCAACAGTTTCAACTTCTGTTTCAGACCACTCTTCACTGTAACGAGACAAATATTCAGCTTTGACATGATTTTTCATTTGGCCGACTAAATCCATCAGCGGAACGATGTTTCCTTTACGCGAACTCATGGCGCCGTCCGGAAGTTCTACGAAGTTATACTGCAAATGAAAACAATT
>JAYTHR010000459.1:0-3079 GCA_043732425.1 Bdellovibrionales bacterium | reverse complement strand
TTTTTTAGATTATTTTTTACAAATTCATCAGCCACAGTTAGATGCGTGCTTGTTAAACTATGAAATCATGATTTCAAATTACCCAAAAGCTGACCATCGCTACGCTTTCAATATCGAGCGTGGATGGCTGCTTTTTGGCGCGGGTCAAATTCCAAATTCCAAAGCGGCTTTCGAGCTTGTGCTGAACGACTTTTCGAGCAGCTATAAAGATAGATTAGAGGCTGAGCACGGGTTGATAACAATTTTTATTAAACTGAAAATGTACGATCAAGCCTTAGTAAAAATTAATGACGCTAAGACTTTTTTTCGGCTTGTTAAAAATTCATCCCGGTTAAAAATTTTAAATTCTGAACTTAGATTATATCTATTTCAAAAAGATTTCAAAAAAGCCGAAGCGTTGATTCGTGATGTTGCCGATCAGTTCGGGAAAAAGTTTTTGATGGCCTCTCAGTTTCAAAAAATTTTTGAAAAAAGTAAAAGCGAGGCCAGGCTGACGGCAATTTTATCCCGCGCAGATTATTTTCGTTCTGAAAATCAAATTGATAGGGCACTAGCTCAGTATTCCCAAGCGCTTCAATTAAATTCGATATCCGTGCTGCAGAAAAAAACGATTCAAGCCGCTATGGCAAAACTGTATTTTTTAGCAAAAAAAAACAAATTAGCGCTTAGTATTTACCAAAAACTACTGGCCGAGACCTCTGAAAATGACCCCGCTTATTCTGAACTCTTCTTAGACTACAGCCGATTATTACTGACTGACGGTCTCAGCAGGGAAATCACTGAAAATGAATTGATTCAGAATTTACTAATCATTGCAAAAGCCAGCCAATTGGAAAGTAGTATTTTACTTAGTAACTTTGCTTTGCGCACGTTTGTTAAATCCTACACTACTTTTGATAAAAAAATCCTAAGCCCTAATAATAATCTTATTGGAGCTCAGTCGCAGTTTTTTAGAAATCCCTTATTTTATCATTTCTATTGGGGTCATTATTACTTAACGAATGGCCGTCTTAAGAATGCAAGAAAAGAATTTTCTCAGATCGCAGACGAAAAAAGTGCCCTTGGTTTTGCCGGATTAGAAAATGTTGACACCGAAGAAAATAATTACGTAGAAGCCCTTAACAATTACATCAAAGCCAAACGGCTTGTGGGAACAAAGTGGTTCTATTTTTTACAACGTCCTTTAGTGATCTTAGAAGCCAAAATTCAAAAGCAATTTGATGTTCGATTTCTGGCTTTGTTGGTTTCGACTGTGCAAACATTGATGCCCGAATACGGTAACGTGCTTCATTCTATCTTAGCCCATCGCTATTACAATGAAGGTCTTCTGGATGAATCAAAACAAGAATGTTTAACATCGATTGCGTTAGAGAAAAATGCAATGGCCGCCCATCGCGACTGGCCACGATTAATTTTGGCTTTAATAGCTCAGAAAAGAAATGAAATTCCAGAGGCCGAAAGACACTATCAAAGTGCGCTTACGGTAGACCCGATGTCATTATTGGCTATGACCAAAACGGCTTCCTTCTATCAGGTTACAAACCGTCAGGAAAAAGCGTATGCCTTGTATCAAAAAGTCATTACGGTTGGAAACAACTCTTACCTAAGTGGGAAAGAGATTGACCCTGTTCCATTAAGCGCGCTACTCGCGGAATGCTATTTTGAATCCGGCAACATTCTGATAGCCAGGGGTTTAAAAGATAAAGCCATTTTGAGTTTTAGAAAAGCACTTGATTATGGCCCCACCTTAAGTGAGAAACTCGCACGACGCCGAATTGCTGAATTAACTTCATTGACTAAGTAGGTTAAAGTTTGCAAAGTTAATCGTATGAAAACATATCTACAAAATTCACTTATTGCTTTAATTTTTAATGCTCAAATTTCGTATGCAGCAGGACTGCCAGAAAATGTTTTTTCGGCGCTGATAAAATCGAAAGAGCATACGACAATTGCAAAGCTTTCTGACGCCAGTCGATTAGAAAAAGTAGAAAAGGGTAGTGAGATATCGGTGTTTGCCCCGACAGATACTGCCTTTGCCAAGGTCTCGAAAAAATTTTTAGATCCCAAATTGAACCCGCAAGACCAAAATTTACGACAAAGTATTCTGAAGCATCACGCTATTTTAACTCCGTTAAAGTTCGGGGCCATTAAAGATGGTCAAAAGTTAATGTTAGCAGATGGTGAAAATGTAATTCTCAATTTCAAGGCTGGGAAATACTCAGTGAATCAACTTCCTATTAAAGAGTTGATTCAGACAAAAAAAGGAATTGTTTTTGTTGTCGATACAATTTTGCTTCCCGCAAATGTTAAAGTAGAACAAATAGCAATGTAGCTTTTTTGAAACTCAATAAACGCTCTTAAAGTTAGTTGCCTTTTCGCTTACCCCACGAAGGTCCGACGTTTGAGTTGTTTTCATTGCGCTGCTTGCTGGGCTTGAACTTTCCGAAAGATGAGGACGATACTCCGGCCTTCTGCTCCGCAACTTTACGATTATTTAATTCAACTAGAAGATTAGACTTTTTAGCGGTTTTTTTCATGAGCGTAGGATTAGCACAAAACTTCAGAAACGAAACCAGAATTTAAGTGGGATTGGTTTTTTTAGCTCAAGACTGGTTAAATTTTAGAAATTTAGGAGCCCGGAACGAGGCCATGCCTGTAAAATACAGAGGGCAAGTGGTCTCGCGGGTTAGTTTCGCTAAACGCAAGGCTTCAGTCTTCGGCTTTCCTTGATTTTCGAAAGTGTGAAACTCGCTTTTTAATGAAGTAGGGATACCTTAAATAAAAGCCAAAGCAAGTTTCAATTAAATTCAGCCGGGTTTAAGGTTTTAATAGATCAGACTGCTGGTTAAATCAAATTTGAGTAAAGAATACAGCGCCTGCAAAACAGTAATGCGGAAAAGAACTGACCGAACGATTTTGTCTAAATAAGGTTTTGCGGCTTTGCAGTTGAGGCCCTGACTAGAAAACTTTAGCCTTCACCGCGGCCGGTCGGCTCATCAAGCGTTGCATATATCCTTTTATTGCCGGGTTAGGCTCGACAAGAAAATCCCAAGCTCCGGGAATAACGGCGGCCAACATA
>JAYTHR010000458.1:0-3093 GCA_043732425.1 Bdellovibrionales bacterium | reverse complement strand
TGTCATGTTTAAAATTTACCGACTAATCTTGATTTATCAAACGAAATAAAAAAAGCCTTAAGATAACTTAAGGCTTTTTTTAAATTTTGATTTAAGTTCCGAAAGGCTTAAATTAAAAATTACTTTACTAAATGTTTAAATTCAGCGCCAGCACGGAACTTTGGAGCCCAGGCAGCAGGAATTTTGATTGCTTTTCCAGTTTGTGGATTGCGGCCCATACGCGCTTTACGCTTAGCTTTTGTGAATGTACCGAAACCAACTAATTTAACGTCGTCGCCTTTTTTTACTGTCGCTTTAACGTTAGTCATAAAGCAATCAACGATATTTTCGCATTGAGCTTTTGGCATTTTTGTTTGAGTCGCGATCTTTTCGATCAATTGAGCCTTGTTCATAGTATCTCCTCTGTGAGACGGGTAGTTGTTGTTACGTCCTGTTGTTGATTCATCATCCCTGACCACTCGATCAGAAATCAACTTCGACTCATGGTCAAACAAAATTTAATTTTTATGTCGATGTTAGGTGATACTTGACGCTGGTCACAATAATTCGCTTCTTGTAAATCAAGCTCAGCTTGATTAACCAGGCGGTCTGATTGTGAAGAAGCTGATGGTACCACTTCGCCGTGACGAATTCAGGAAAAATCACCGTAATAAATTCTGTCGGATGCTCTTTGGCGACCTCATCAATAAATTTTAATATCGGTTCTGAGATCGATCGGTAAGGCGATTCCAGAAGATACAACTTTTTATTGGGAAACTTTGCAAGCCAAGAAGCTTTCATTCTTTCGCCAGACTCATCATCTGTTTGCACGTAACAAATTCTTAAGTCGTTGCTGATGCTTTGACCATAGCGAATCGCATTCATGACCCCGCGGTGAAGTCCCGAGATCGGCATAACCACAACGTGTTGGTTCGTATTTTCATCTGCCGTAATATCGTAATTTGACTGAGTCAATTCGCGTGCAAACATCGTGTAGTGCACGTGTATGCGGTGAAAAGTATAAACAATAATCGGAGTCAGCACGATCACCATCCAGGCTCCATGACTAAATTTGAAAGCCGCAATAACTATAAGAACCACGGCTGTCGTCACGGTTCCGATCGCATTCATGATTAATGACGATATCCAATTGGGCTCACGCAGACGATAGTGATGAACAACCATTCCGGCCTGAGAAAGTGTGAACGACAAGAAAACACCAACCGCATATAATGGAATCAGATGATGGGTTTGGCCGCCGAACAGAAACACCAAGATAATCGCGCACGCCGTAAGACCAATAATTCCGTTTGAAAAAACTAACCGATCTCCGATGCCCGCAAGCTGCCGAGGCGCATAGCGATCTTTTGCCAACAGCGAAGCTAAGCGCGGAAAATCCGCGTAACTGGTCGAAGCTGCTAAGAATAGGATTAAGGCTGTTGAAGCCTGTACGACATAGTAAAAGAAACCGTTTCCAAAAACGGAAGCCGATAAAGAAGAGATCAAAGTTTGTTTGTCTGAATACGTTAAGCCAAAATGATTTACCAGGTACGTGATTCCCGCAAATAAAATTCCGAGGATAACAACCATCGAAAGCAAAGTGCGATTGGCATTTTGCGATTGCGGGTGTTTAAAAAGCGGAATGCCGTTCGATATCGCTTCGATCCCCGTCAAGGCTGTACATCCCGAAGAAAAGGCGCGCAGTAATAGAATAATCCCGATATCCGGTAAAGTTTTTGCGATCGCCTCTGAAGCGACATGACCTTCGATCGGTCCGCGCACGATACCCACGATAATCAACGTGAACATCGAGAAAATAAATAAATAAGTGGGTATTGCAAAAATTGTTGCTGATTCACTGATACCGCGAAGACTTAAGATCATAATAATCAAAATCACCCACGTGCAGAAAAAAACTTGAACTGATGCCAGTTGCGGAAATGCAGAAATTAAATTTTCAACTCCGGCGGATACCGAAACTGAAACGGTCAGCACGTAATCGATCATCAGGGCCGCGGCCGCAACAAGACCTGCGCCTTTTCCTAAATTTTCTTTAGCAACAATGTAAGCTCCGCCGCCATTGGGGTAAGCCACAATTGTTTGACGGTAAGATAGGGTGATAATAATCATCAGCGCTAAAATTCCTAAGGCTACCGGTAACGACCACGCTGTTGCCAACATGATTCCCGAAAGCGATAGCGGAATAATAATTTCTTCCGTGGCGTACGCTGTTGATGACAAAGCATCGGAAGATAAAACCGCCAAGGCTTTCCACTTCGGAATCAGTTCGTGATGTTGATGTTCAGTGGCGATCGGGGATCCAATTAAAAGGCGACGAATTTTAGAGACATACATAGGGATTAGTCCTCAGATTCAAGTTCCTCAGCATCGTCCAAAAGATCTAAAGATTCAACAGGAACGGGGATCTTATACGATTGGTCAGCCCATTGACCCAGATCAATAAGTTTGCACCGTTCGCTACAAAATGGTCGGAATAAGTTTTCGGCCGAGTAAAACGCCAAAAGCCCGCACTGCGGGCATTTGATTTGTCGGGCTGAATTGTTATTTTCTGAATTCACACTGTAATTAAAGACCACAATTCGGAGTTTGACAACGGGTCATGACCCCTTGAGCAGCGGTAGCGCCTTGAACGGTGAAGTTGAAATTAAAGGAATTATCTTCCACTTTACCTTGTGGCACTTGGATTCCTAAAACGGTGGTGCTTAGACCTGTTGAGTAATCTCCATTTCCGCGGGCCTCGAAACCCTGGGAATTATTAATTGTGGAAACAACCATTTGAAGTTGAAGTGGATTACGCTCAGCTCCTGTGTAGTACTGAGGATCCGGAAGCCAAATTCCCGTTGTATAACCTAAAGCAACGCCCACTAATCCCCATCCTGATGGAAGTTGAGCTTGGTAATTATAATAAGGATTCACTTGAGGGCGCGCGATAAAAGTAGCTAAAAGTGAATTTGAGGCTCCGGTTTGAGGAAATTGCAAAATAATATCTAATGATCCCGCAAGGTAAGAATCACAACTTGATTGTCCGTAGCTGTGTGCTGCGCGATCACAGACTCCCATTCCAAATTTAAAAAGCTCTTTCATTTTTTGAGC
>JAYTHR010000457.1:0-10207 GCA_043732425.1 Bdellovibrionales bacterium | reverse complement strand
GACTAATTGTTTCATGTGACCGATACCCCCAAAAGCTTTTAAGAGATGGACGGTGCAAGGGGTAGGACGCGCTGAGGAGGCGTTAAGTGCGGGTAGGTTTCATGGCGGGGACTGAGTTCGGAAGTGGGGTTGTTATTCGTGAGCTCAATTTAAATACGATTGCTTTTTCTGATTCAAATAACGGGGCTCTTAAGCTGAAGTGAGAAGAGATCGAACGAGCGCTTGAAATCGCGGATTAATCGAATAATACTTGAAAGTTATGAGTACTAAATTATTTAAAAATTTACGTTTGGTTCATAGTGATTTTTTGCAGATTTCTGGCGGGATGGCTTTCACCACTGAAAAGGGGCTGGTTAGTTGGATTGGACCCCAAAACAAAGTTCCCAAGAGGAAGAATTTTTCAAACGAAATTGATTTAAAAAATAAGATTGTTTTTCCTTCGTTTATTGAGTGTCACACGCATAGCGTTTTTGCGGGATCCCGTGCGGATGAGTTCGAACAGCGTAACCAAGGCTTAAGTTATCTGGAAATAGCGGCTCGCGGTGGCGGCATTTTATCGACAATGAAAAAAACGCGGCTGGCAACTTCTACTGAGCTTCTTAAAAAATCACAGCTTCATGTTGACCATTTTTTAAGACAAGGGGTCTCAACGCTAGAAATAAAATCGGGTTATGCTTTAGATTTGAAAAACGAAATCAAAATGTTGAAAGTTATCAAAGCTTTAAAAGGCCCTCGGATTATTTCAACATTTTTGGGTGCGCATACACTTCCCGCCGAGTTTAAAACAACCCAAGATTATTTATACTTTTTATCCACTCAAGTTCTGCCAGTAGTAAAGAAGAAAAAATTAGCTGACCGAGTAGATATTTTCGTTGAAAAAAAATTTTTCGAACTTCCTCAGGCTTCACTTTATTTTAAGGCGGCTGAAGAGTTAGGTTTTTCACTGACTGTTCACGCGAATCAACTTTCAAATTCAGGAGGCGTGGATTTAGCTTTAAATTTTAACGCTCAATCTGCAGATCATGTTATTCACCTGAATCAAAAACAAATCGAGACATTTTCGAAATCGAAAACTGTTGCCGTATTGCTTCCTGCAGCCGATCTTTACATGAAGTGCGCTTACCCGCCGGCGCGCCAACTCATCGACGCGGGCACAACGGTAGCTCTGGCGACTGATTTTAATCCCGGAAGTTGTCCCACTCAAGACTTGTCCCTCGTTGGAGTTTTAGCACGCCTTGAAATGAAGATGACTTTGCCGGAAGTTTTTCGAGCCTACACTTCAGGGGCGGCAAAAGCTTTAGGAATTCAGGATGAAGAAGGTGATTTAGCCGTTGGAAAAAAAGCGAATTTTATTTGCACGGATGCTGACCTGAGTGATTTTTTCTATTCTGTTGGCTCTATGCCAAATCACCAACTTTTCATTCAGGGAAGACAAATCAAAATTTAGGTAAATTGGCGCAATATAGCGCGTAACGTTATAAATTTAAGATTCTTAAATTTTACTTGTTAAATGCACCTAAGGCTTTCTAGGCTATCAACATGGCAGCTACATATTCTTCATTTATGACGACGCGATTCTACAGCCCGGCTTTTAATACCGCCTTATTCGACGGGCCGTTAAGAATTTACTTTTCACAGTCTTATGAAGCTTCAGTGCTGAAGCTTTATCACCTGATTCAGGCAGAGCATGAAAGCCTATGGAAAGAAGTAAAAGAGTGGTCGTTAAGAAACAAAGAACATATTTATTTACTCATCTACCCCGACATCAAAAGCGCACAAACTATTTTCGGTGAAGACGATTTATCAGCCAGCGATGAAGATATTTTTATGCAGGAGTGGGAAGAAGGTCTAGCTTTCGGGCTAATTCAGCCAGAGGTTGATCAAGACTTGAGTCAGCAACTCACTTCGATCGAAAAAAATTTATCGGCTTGGTTACATGATCAAAACTTGTTAAACTCAGAGAATGCTTTACGGCCAGTTTAAGTCTCAAAAGAAAATGTTAAAAAATAATCGTGGCCAAATCCTGGTCGAGTATCTGTTACTTTTGGTGATCGCTGTTGGATGCGCCGCAATTCTAACGAAAAGGCTAATAGGCCGTGGTGATAGTCCTGGAATTATCATCAACCAGTGGGATAAAATTTTAAAAGTTATTGGCAATGATTTACCAGACTGCGCTAAGCAAACTAATTTTTCTCAAAAAGCAAACTGTCCGCCCTAGTTTTTTTCGATCACTTTTGCTTAGAGCTGAAATAAGCAGAGCCTCTTTTTTTAAGTAAACGATTTAATTTCTTTTGCATCGATTCCTGAATTTCAATCGCGAGATCATGAATAAGCTCGGTATCATCTACTTTGTCTGGCGGAAAGGGTAAGTCAATGGGTTCACCAAATACAATTTTCCATTTAGCGGGTAGCGGAATAATATTTAGGGGAAGCGGTAACACCAAGCCACGAAGAAATTTAGTGAACTTTAATTTTTGCAAATTAATATGAGTTTCTTCAGCACCTATAATTAAGGTCGGTATGATCGGTGCGCCGGTCAAAATAGCCATGCGCACAAATCCGCGCTTAAATTCTTGAAGCTGATATTTTTTAGAAGTGGCCTTAAAATTTCCATTGGCACCCTCAGGGAACAGGACGATCATATTTTTTTTATTCAGTGCCTTTAGGCCATTTTCGAAAGTAGCTTCAATAAATCCCATTTTTTGCGCCGGTAATGCGACGGTCTCGGTTAAAAACCACAGATGGTGGGTCATCACGCGTGGGATTCGTTGCGTCTTTTCTTGAAGAACCGATGCTAAAATCATGGCATCAAAACCCGAAAACCCAGAATGATTAGGGGCAATAATAACGGGGCCGTTAGCAGGAATATTTTCTAGACCTTCAATTTCTAAACGAAAATATTTTTTCATCAGCTCCATGATCAAGCGGGGGAAAACTTTATACAGCAAAGAATCAGCGTCGAGCTGGTGCAGATTGAAAACTTTTTCTTTGGGTTTTTTTAAAAAATTGATCATGATAAGCCTATGCAAAAATATATCATGGCTATAGATCAGGGAACAACCGGTTCAACAGTTATACTTTTGGACCACGCCGGAAGTCTTGTTGCGAAAAGTACGGTCGATTACCCCCAAATTTATCCTCAGGCGGGGTGGGTCGAGCATGATCCCGATGAAATCTGGCGTTCTGTAACTGCGGCAGCAGAAAAATCATTAGCCGGAATTCAGGCCACCGCCGCCGATCTATTGACCATCGGAATTACCAATCAGCGTGAAACCGTTGTTGCCTGGAGAAAATCATCCGGAGAAATTCTTCATAACGCCATTGTCTGGCAGTGCCGGCGCACGACAAAAATGTGCGAAATGCTTAAAAAAAAATGGGCACAAAAAATAAAAATTAAAACGGGCCTTGTTTTAGATCCCTATTTTTCGGCTAGTAAAATGCGTTGGTTGATTGAGAACGTAGCTTCGGTCAAAAAAGCTTTAACAGAAAATGATCTGTGTTTCGGGACGATAGATACATTTTTAATGTGGAAATTATCTGCGGGTAAAATTTTTGCCACTGATGTCAGTAATGCGTCTCGAACGATGCTGATGAATTTAAAAACGAATCAGTGGGACTCTGAACTTTTAAAATTATTTAAAGTTCCTGCAAGTTCATTACCCGTTATTAAATCTTCAGCGGGGCTTTTCGGAGTCACGCAATTCCATTCTTTTGTGAACGCAAACACAACAATTACTGGTGTCGCTGGAGATCAACAGGCGGCCTTATTTGGCCAAGTTTGTTTTTCAGCCGGTGAAAGCAAATGCACGTTTGGAACAGGTAGTTTTATTTTAATGAATTCCGGAGAGAAACTCATTCACTCGAAATCGGGATTATTAACCACCGTGGCTTGGAAAATTGAAAATCAGAAGACGCATTACGCCCTAGAAGGTGGCGCATTCATTTGCGGGGCAGCCGTAGGTTGGCTGCGGGACGGCTTGGGAATCATAGAAAAAAGTTCAGATATTGAAGCCTTAGCAAAAAAAGTCGATGATTCCGATGGAGTCGAATTTATTCCGGCCTTAACTGGATTAGGGGCGCCTCACTGGTCGCCACAATCGCGCGGTGAAATTACGGGATTAACTCGTGGGTCGACAAGAGCTCACATCGCGCGGGCCACGCTAGAGGCGATGGCTTTACAGAATGCCGATATCTTGAAGGCCATGGAAAAAGATCTCAAGAAAAAAATTAGAATTCTACGAGTTGATGGTGGAGCTTCCGCTAATAATCTGCTGATGCAGCTTCAAGCCAATTATCTTCAGGCGCGTGTCGATCGGCCAAGACACATCGAAACGACAGCTATGGGTGCCGCTTACTTGGCAGGTTTAGGTTGCGGTCACTGGAAAAATTTAAGTGAAATTAAAAAAATTTGGAAAAAAGATGCCGAATTTAAACCCGCACTTTCTGCTCGGTCCCTAAAATTGAGATTCCAAAAATGGAACCACGCCATTAAAAAAGCTAAATTGGTCTAGTCAGTTTTTGCCTATGTTAATGACCAGTAATCGGTTCTAAACACGAACTAGCCTATTCTATTTTCCTTAATAACAAAACACTGGATGGAACTTCAAGGAGGAAGAAAATGAAAACCATCACCAAAAGTTTTTTAGTAGCGCTGTTTCTGACGTGTTCTAGCTATTCAGTATTTGCTCAGGAAGGCGCGGAAAAAGAATGGACCTTTTTACTTTTTTTAAATGGGCATAACAGCTTAAGTTCGTTTAGTGATTCGAATATTATTGATATGGAAAAATCAGGTTCGACTGATCAAGTGAATTACGTTGTGCAGTGGGGGAAAATGGGCGAAGTAAACACCAAACGTTTACTGGTTCAAAAATCTGTGGATTCTTCCAAAGTCACTAGTCCAACAGTGATGGATTTAAAAGACAATGACATGGGAGATTACCACAGCCTAGTCGATTTCGTGCGTTGGGGAGTAGAAAAGTATCCGGCAAGACATTATTTTATTGCCGTATGGGATCACGGAAGCGGCTGGAAAACTTACGGGGCGAAGAATGGATTTCACGCAACGGATATTTCTTTAGACGATAATACGGGTCACAAAATCACGACCGAAGAACTTGGTTTAGCTTTAGCTGAATCTAAAAAAATCATCGGTCATAACATTGATATTTATGGTTCAGATGCGTGTCTTATGCAGATGATCGAAGTGGCAACGGAAATGAAAGACTCGATAAATTATTTTGTGGGCTCGCAAGAGCTTGAACCTGGAGAAGGTTGGCCGTACAGCCCATTTTTTGCAAAGTGGGGAGCCTTACCCACGCAGACGCCAGCAGAAATTGCCGTGCTATTAAGTAAAGAATATTTTGCAGCCTATAACGGGGGAGTTTACGGTAGCGGAAGAAACGTGACCTTTTCCGCTTTAGATATGTCGAAACTAGATGCCGTGATTTCATCTTCGATGCAGCTTTCACAGCATCTAAAATCTCTTGGTAGTGACGCCTTAAAAAGTATCAAGAATGAAGTAACAACGGTTCAAGGCTTTTATTATTCTGACTATATCGATTACGGAGATTTTCTCAAAAAGGTAGAATCGTTACCGGTCCAGAAAGATCATCGAGTGATCGCCCGCGCGCAGGCCGATTTATATTCTTTAGTATTATCGACGAATAATTCACCGTTGTATTCGCGCGCCACTGGTTTATCAATTTGGATTCCAACGACGGAAACCTCAGATATGGCCCGTTACTCGGGATTACAGTTTAGTAAATTATCGGGTTGGGATACTTTTTTACAGCTTTTATTTAAGCCTTAAAGTTAAACAAGAATTTTCAATAGGTAACGGATACGGTCAGAAAAATAAATTAGATACAACAAAATCAGATACACACTTTTAGGACAAAGTGATTATTAGCTCTAACTAATAATCACTTTTATTTTTAGCATTGAGTTCTTTTAAAGTATGATTCATTTGTCGTAGACGCTTCGAAAAGGCCTGAAGCATCGCTGAGGACCAAAGCGGTAAATCATTTAGCATCATGTCGTAGCTTTCGCTCGAGATCTTCATTAGCTTCGCATCGGTAACAGCTTGTGCTGAAGCTGTCCGGGCTCCTTTATCAATTAAGGCAAACTCTCCAAAAGTTTCACCGGCCTTTAATTTTACGATTTCAATTTTTTTGCCCGTTTTATCTTTAGTGAAGATCAAGATTTCGCCGCTTTCAATAATATAAAAATGGGACTCGATGTCTCCTTCGAAAAAAATAAAATCACCAGCCTTGAAAGATTCCTTTGTAATAGAACTCATTTTTATCCTCGAAATAATTATTCAATTCTAAGTTGTCTTAACTCATTAAATTGAGCATGCCCCTGTTTTTTAGAAATCACACGGTTTTTTTATATAGTCTTTGGTCTAGGAACCGAAAGATTTTGTAAACTGACAGCTTATCCAGACGGTGTGTTTGCGGTGTGCTTTTATTAAAATTTCTAGTCCGAAATGGAGATGGCTTTCATTGCCGAATTGTTCTTCGCTTTTCGCCGGTAATGGAGTTAGGATAAAAAGGTCTCAACTCAAAGGGCGATCATTCGTGTTTACAGCAAAAAAATTTCATCACCATTTCAGCAAGCTTTTACTTTTTCAAGTCTTACTTTTTAGTTTTTTTATCCTAACCGGAAGCGGTGCTGCAGCCGCAAAGAAAAAAATGAATGAAAAAAAAATGGCCGAGATCAAAGCGGTCGAAGATAAAAAAAGTATTTCACCCGAGGATCAAGAGAAATTAGATCTGGCCCAGATTCAGATCCTGAATGATTTTTTTAAATTAAAAAAAGAGAATTTAGATCTTGCGATTCAAAAAATTAATCAGTGGCAGCCTCAGCGGGTAGAGGATCATTACTACAAAGAATTTTTTATTGCGCAGCTACAAACTTCCCCTGAACCCTTCTGGAACTTATATAAAGACCTGAAAAAAAATAAAAAGCTTCTCAGAGTTCAGCTAGAAACTTTAAAGGCTATTTTAGAACTCGATTTAGCTGTTGATTCTAAAGATGCAAAATTCACTTTACCACTAATGGAATTTAAAAAAGAAGCTAAGATCATGGTAAAACGTATGAACTCATTGCCGGAAGGCCTTGATTTTGAGCTGAAATTTTTGCGGTGGGTGCGAAAATATCAAATTTCAGACGAGCTTTGTAAATCTGAAAGACGTCGTTGGTTGTCACAGGTCGCGATCAATTTTTCGGAAGTTTCGGCAGGATTAAAAAGTTGTCCCCTGACTTTTGATGACTTTACTTATCGTATGCGAATGCTTATCTTTTCAGGTGAAGAAAAAAAAGCCCTCGAGGAAGTGACGCTGTTTAAAGATTCAGAGAAGTTAGAAGATTGGCAGAAGGCCTACCTTCAAGGTGTTTTCTATTCGAATGTCGGCGATCCCGTTTCGGCATTTAAAGAAGTTAAAAATTATGAAACCGAAATATTAGCGTCCAAAAAGTACTATGATAATTTATTTTACATCGCCCAACGGGCCGGGGAACTAAGTAAAGCCGAAGACCTAGTCACGAAGATTATCAAGAATGCAAAAAGCGCAAAAGAAGTGAAAGAATTTCGCTTTCAAAAAGCCTATTTATTTTATCAGACGCGTCGTTATAAAGATGCTATTGTGCTATTAGATGACCTAATCAAAACGAATCCTTCTTTAAAAGCTAAAAGAAAGAAAAACGACTTCGACGATCTGACTTGGTTAAGAGCTTGGTGCTTTTACTTGGATAAAAATTTCGCCGAAGCTCGGAACCTATTTTTGCAAAATAAAGAATGGACGCGCGATAAAGCCAGAAATTTATACTGGCTAGCTCAGGCCGAGTGGGCTTTAGAGAATCAAGTTACTGCATTAGAATACTTCAAACAGTTAGCTCAGCCCTTACTGAAAGGCGAATTTTTTAATTATTATAATTTTTTAGGATGGCTTCGCTTTGATTCCTATAAATCTTTTGTAAAAAATAATTTGCTAGAAAATCAAATGGCACTCATGAAGTCAGGGCGAGGCCCCTATTTACTTCCGGACGATCAGACAAACCCGATGCGCATTGTGCGTGATTATAAAACTTATTTTGAAGATATGACTCAAACGGATGAAGGCGATATCCAAATTGTTAATCAGGACACCGTGGTGGCGCAAGTTTCTGACATTAACGAAATCAGTGTTGACGGAAAAACAGATCTAAAAAGACAAATCAAGTGGGCCGACGCTATGGTTTCGTGGGGCTATCCTGATTTTGCAAAATGGCACCTTTACGAAGTTGAAAAATCTCTAAAAAAACGCCACACGGCTGATCCTTTAGTTTTACATTACTTAGAAAAAAATCAAAATAACCGCGCCTTATCTTTGATGCAAAAGTTGTCTTCGCCTCAGCAAAAGAAACTTTCGTTGAGGGATGACGATCTGATGTGGAAAGCATTTTATCCGCGCGCCTTTCAATTAAATGTAAGTGCCGAGTCTACATTGC
Organism: Bdellovibrionales bacterium; assembly: GCA_043732425.1. GTDB lineage: Bacteria > Bdellovibrionota > Bdellovibrionia > Bdellovibrionales > Bdellovibrionaceae > Pseudobdellovibrio. The sequence goes on along the minus strand of JAYTHR010000457.1, from coordinate 1,717 downwards.
GAAAAATAAATCCCAATCTTATTTGGTCTATCATGAAGGCTGAAACACAGTACAAGCAAGACGCGATTTCACCCGTTGGCGCCGTGGGCCTCATGCAGTTTATGCCGTACACTTCGCAGAAGGTAGCCTTACTACTCAAAGATAAAGCGCAGGTGCAAGAGTTATTTAAGCCAGAAATCGCTATTCAGTACGGAGCTGCTTACTTAAAAAAACTATCCATCGAATTCGGCGATCAGCTACCGCTAGTCGCAGCAGCCTACAACGGCGGACCGCACCGGGTGAAACTGTGGTTACGAAATTTTGGTGAAATTGACTTTGATGTCTTTGTTGAACATATTCCGTTTGTAGAAACCCGAACTTACGTAAAACGAGTTCTCAGCTTCTACGCCACATATCAAAAAATTTACGACGAAAAAATTGATCCTAAGAAAATGAGATTCTTGATCGAAAAAAATCCCTATATAATTAAAGAGCCTATTTCCTTAAAAGAGGAATGGGATATCGCAATTAAGTAATCTTTGGAAAAAACTTCTAACCAAGGCCGTGTGCCAATTCGCGCGTCGACAAAGCCCTAAACGTTAAATTTAAAGAATAAGATATCGCCATCTTTGACGATATACTCTTTACCTTCCGAGCGGTACTTCCCAGCTTCTTTGACGGCAGCTTCTGATTTTAAAGAGAATAAATCTTCACAGTGATAAGCTTCCGCGCGAATGAATCCCTTTTCAAAATCAGTATGAATCACGCCCGCCGCTTGCGGAGCCCGAAAACCCGTTTTAATCGTCCAAGCACGCACTTCTTTTTCACCCGCAGTAAAGTAAGTCGCAAGACCTAATAATCCGTAAGCCTCACGAATCAAACGATTCAGTCCAGGTTCAGTCGCGTTCATGCTGGATAAAAACTCGGCGCGCTCTTCCGCCGGCAGTTGTGCGATGTCAGCTTCTAGTGCCGAACAGATTGTGATGGATTTATTATTTTCCTCGTGAGCCCGTTTTTCGACCGAGCGTACCCAGTCATTTCCGCCCGCTGCGAAATCAGTGTCCGAGACATTGCAGGCGTACAACACGGGCTTACTGGTTAATAAGTGCATATCATTCGCGAAAGGTAATTCTAAATCAGTCAACGCCACAGAGCGCGCTGGTTTTCCCTCTGCAAGAACCTTGTAGATTCTTTGAGTGACATCTAATTCCATTTTCATTTTTGGGTCCGCTGAGGTTTTCGCTAATTTTTCAATCCGCTTTAATTTTTTCTCGGCCGTATCTAAATCTGCAAGCATCAGTTCCGTGTTAATAATATCCACATCGCGAAGCGGATCAACACTGCCGGCCACGTGGATAATATTCGGATCATCAAAACACCGCACAACGTGAACGATGGCGTCTGTTTGTTTGATATGACCAAGGAACTGATTTCCCAAGCCTTCACCTTTACTTGCCCCTTTAACAATTCCCGCAATATCAACAAATTCGATCGTCGTTGGAATGACCGATTTGGGTTTTACAAAACCCGTAATTTTATCTAAACGTTCATCCGGGACAGTGACAATCCCCACGTTGGGATCAATCGTGCAAAATGGGTAATTAGCCGCTTCGGCTTTTGCTGAAGTCAGCGCATTAAATAAGGTCGATTTTCCGACGTTTGGTAAACCAACAATTCCAACTTGCAATGCCATCTGAGGCTCCTTTTAAGACAAATTAAAAAATATTAAATAATAAAA
>JAYTHR010000456.1:0-3121 GCA_043732425.1 Bdellovibrionales bacterium | reverse complement strand
TGTCCGGCAGAATAAACGGTATTGGCAAATTTAACCTGTTCTGCTGTTAAATTCTTATCTTTATTATTCGCTAATGTCTTAGAAAGAATTAATAAACTATTTAACGGAGTTCTTAACTCATGAGACATATTAGCTAAGAATTCTGACTTATATTTAGAAACCAAAGACAACTGCTCCGCTTTTTCTTCTAAAGATAAAGAAGCTAATTCTACCTCGTGGTTTTTCACTTCTAGTAATTCGACTTTATCTTCGAGTTCTTTCGCCTGCGCCTCAAGTTCGGCATTTGATCGTTTCAATTCTTGTAATAATTCTTCTGTTCTCATTGAACTTGAAATCATATTCAGAATAACGCCGACCGAATCCATCAACTGGTATAGGAACGAAATGTAGTTCTGATTAAACGATTTTACAGACGCTAATTCGATTACGGCTTTTAATTCGCCCTCGAATAGAACTGGCAAAACAATGATGTTCAGGGGTTTTACTTCCGTCGTACTAGAACTAATCAGCGCGTAATCATCATCAGGCTGATTCAGCATGATTGGTTTTTTCTCGAACGCACACTGACCAACTAGGCCCTCTTTTAACCGGTATTTATTTGAAACATTTTTTCTTACGGTAAAGGCATAACTTGCAATTAAGTTTAAAGAAAGGTCTTCGCCATCATTTTCAGCCATGAAGAAGGCGCCTTGGCTTGCGTCAACGAGCGGAGTTAATTCCGACATAATTAATTGCGCCGCTGAGGTGATACTTCGCTGACCTTGCATCATTCCAGAGAACTTTGCTAAATTTGTTTTTAACCAGTCTTGCTCATAATTTTTTTCGGTCGTGTCTTTTAAGTTTGAAATCATTTGAATGATATTATTTTTTAAAGCCGCAACTTCCCCTTGCGCTTCAACCGAGACGGACCGAGTTAGATCCCCTTTAGTTACCGCCGTCGAAACTTCGGCAATCGCACGCACCTGCGAGGTTAAATTTCCCGCTAGCTGATTCACGTTATTCGTTAATTCTTTCCACGTTCCAGAAATTCCTTTAACTTCGGCCTGTCCACCTAGCTTTCCTTCGGTACCCACTTCTTTCGCCACACGAGTTACTTCGGCCGTGAATGAATTCAACTGATCCACCATGGCATTCACGGTATTTCCGATACGTAGGAATTCTCCCTTAATGTTACGGCCATCGATTTCTAAAGACATTTTTTGTGACAGATCGCCTTTTGCCACCGAGGTAACAACCCGGACCACCTCAGTCGTCGGTTGAACCAGATTTCTGATTAATAGGTTCACAGAGTTCACACTTGTAGCCCACGAACCCTTAACATAGCCGATTGAAACCCGCTCCATCATCAAACCTTCTTGACCGACTTTATCTCGCACGCGAATAAATTCGCTAGCCATCGTTTCATTCAGTTCAATAATATCGTTTAGGACCTCGCCGATTTCAGAAATAATTCCTACTTCGTTGATTTCCATTCGAACAGCGAAGTTACCGCTACGAACAGCTTTTACCGTGTGTAAAAGATTTCGCATTTGTTCCCATTTTTTTTGATCATATTTTTTATCGTTCTCGGAAAGTCCTGATTGCGTGGAGCGGACTGTTTTTGTCGATGTCGCCGCGCGCCTCAAAGAAGACTTCGCAGATTTTGGCTCTGGCAGTGAAGTTCTGGCGACCAATGGTTTCAATGTTTTTTTAGTAGTCACCAGATTTGTTCCATTTTTCTGCATGGTCGAATTCCCCCAGAATTGTTAAATAGATTTGTTAAGTTTTCTAAAAAAGGTATACTTAGGGTGTTTCGAAGGCAAAAAAAGTAGGGAAAGTTAAGAAACTTAAACATTTTGTTTATGTAAAAAATATCAGCCAAAATGCCTAAAGTTACATTTTCTTAACAAAGTTTCAAAAAATTGTTTTTTTTAAGAATATCTAGTCGAATCAATCTAAGTTAAAAACTATAAACAGTTATAAACGATTATAAATTGATAAAGAATTAATTTATGTTAATAACTTGCAACTGTTGAAGGCGAAAGCATAATCAACTGAAAGCGAAAGAAGGCATCATGACAAAAGTACTCGTAATTGAAGATAACCTGGACACGCAGCTTCTTCTGAAAAACGTTTTGGTACCTGCCTACGAGATGAAAATTGCTGAAGATTTAAAGTCAGCATGGGAAATGATCGAGGGCGAAGACTGGGATATCGTCATCTTGGACCGCAGTCTTCCGGATGGAGATGGACTGGAACTTTGTCTTAAGTTAAAAAAACTGAACTTAGAGTCTAAGTTTTCCGTTTTAATGTTAACGGCTCACGGTGAATTAGATGAAAAGATTCGCGGCCTAGCTGCCGGCGCTGATGACTATATAGTTAAACCTTTCGAGCCCCGTGAATTACTAGCTCGTATGGACGCTATCTTAAGAAGACGCTCTGCAAATTCAGGCGGCTTCCAATCGACGATCAATTTGGCAAACTTAGTCATTAATATTGAAACTCACGTTGTGAGCGCAAAAACGGACACGGACCTTACGGTGCCGATCGATTTGACGCCCATTGAATTCAAAATTTTATTAGCCTTAGTTAAAAATTATGGAAAAGAAATCGACCGGGAACATTTGGTTCAGGTTGTTTGGGACAAAATCAACCTCAGTGAACGAAACATTGATACCCATGTCTGCCACTTACGTAAAAAAATATCGCAAGGTGGCCTGGCTATTAAGAATCGTCGCGGCAAAGGGTACTACCTTAAAAAAGATGAACCTATCGTGAAAAAACAAGTTCTTCCACAGATGACGACTTCCTTACCTTATTTTAAAAGGACTCAAAGTGGAAACATCGCGAACTGAAGTGGTTATTGATTCGGATATCAGCGAACTTGTTCCAGGATTCTGTGAGTCGCGGAAGAAGGATCTAAAAAGTCTGACTGATTTTTTAGATCACGATGATTTTTCATCGATCGCAAAAATTGGCCACAGCATAAAGGGTGTGGCTCGCCCCTATGGATTTCCGACTTTAGAAGATTTAGCGGTTAAATTAGAAAAAGCTGCAAAATCTAACGACAAAGTGGGTTGTTCTGAAATTTTAAATTCCATGAGCACATATCTTAAAGCCTATCAGAATTAGGCTTTAAGAT
>JAYTHR010000455.1:0-3122 GCA_043732425.1 Bdellovibrionales bacterium | reverse complement strand
ACCTAAGCTGTAGGTGTCTCCCGATTTTCCAGAACTTGCACGGCCGCCCGTGATCGCCATAACCGAGGGATACTGAGACGCTAAATAACTTCCCTCTTCTAAAATTTGCGAAGAACTTACATTGCCAGCCTGAATTCTTGATTCAACCGCAGACCGAGAACTTGAATTCGGATTGTCCTTACGAACTTGTTCTTTCGTTAAGATATAGTTGAATTGAACTGGGTTACGCTGACCTTGGTAACTTTGTAACTGGCTATCCGCCACGCCTTCTTTGGCATAAACGCGGTAAACATCAGTGCCCGGAGTAATAAAAGACTGAATGTAGGCGACGGCACGGTTCTCTAAACGCGTGCATCCATGAGACCTAGGATCAGCGAAGATATTGGCGAAAAAGCCGCGCGTTTGTTGAATAAATTTATCACCATCAGCTCCCCAGCCGATTGTTCCGTGAATCCACTGTCCATTAGGGTTTGGTGCTAACATCGCTGCGTACCAACCGAAAGCGCCGCGCATGGCACCTTTACCGTTTGGAAGTGCCGAGCTTGATGTCCAAGCGCTAAAAGAATTTCCCGCAGACGGAGTTGCAGGATAAGCCGGATCATACCAACTTGGATAAGCTTGACCGCCGTCTTCGTAAAACTTAACCCATTTTTCAACCTTGTAAGTACCGACGCGAGTCCAAAGTTCTTTATCGCCCGAAATTTTTCCAACAACCATATCTGTTTCGTAAATCATACGGTGAGCGCACGTTGGCGAAGTGGTGCAGCGTTCGTAGATGCGCATTTTTTCGGTCGCGATATTTTGAACGATGAAGTATTTCGAAGCTGATTGAGCCTGAGTCACACATGTCAGTAGCAGGGCGGCCGCCCCAAGAATTAATTTTTTCATTATCCCCCCGGATAGTTTTAAAATATATAGAATTAACTTAATGCGTCATTTAGCATAGAATGGGGTTTACACAAAATTTTTTCGAAAGTTTTGAAAAAGTTGAAATCTATTCACAAACCGTCAAAAAGATAGACGGGCATTGTCACTATCTATATGAATCAGCAGCAATCAAGCCAACATCAAACACCATTTAAGGATTTCTATGAACTGGGTTATGCGAATTTTCGTCGTGCTGTTTCTCCTCGTATTGTTTTCAGGCGGAGTCAACGCCCAGCCTTCTGATTGGAAAATAAAAAAGACGGCCTGGACCGACGCGGATGAAAAAGAATATTCCGAATTCGTAAGCCTGATGGGTCAAGCCGTCGAAAAGCGTGAGTGCAACTCTTTCAAATCGTGTCTGCAGCACAAAAACAATCCTTATCGTGGTTCCGATTCCGCTCAGCTAAGTGTTTTCGCTGACTGCGCGAAATTATCCTACGTGATGCGCGGCTACTTCGCGTGGAAAAAAGGTTTACCTTTCGGAGTCTCTAACGGAATAGCTATGCGAAACGTTCCTGGAAACTCAGGAGACATCCGTTATTCTAATTACGGTAATCAAGTGACTTCGCGCTTAGATTTCTTGCCCCGCGGAAGCGGTTCTAGCTGGAAGTTCGCCAGCGGCGTAAACGCAATCAATTCCGTAATTCCTGATTCCGTATTTTCGGCTAATTTCCGTGTTTATTTTGAAGGAATCGATGACGATCGTTTGTTCGCTGATTTTTATCCCGTAGAAATCAGTCGTGATGCGATCACTCCGGGAGCAAATATTTATGATCCGAATGGACACGTCGCCATTATTTACAAAGTGACTGATGATGGGAAAATCTATTTCATCGATGCTCATCCTGATAATAGTTTAACGTCGGGATTATTTGGAACAAAGTTCGAGCGCAGCCGTCCTGAACACGGCGCGGGATTCAAAAGGTTTCGACCGTTACATGTCGACGGAGCTCAGTTTAATGCGGACCTTGGTTCTTACGTCGGCGGAGTGATTAAGCCTTCGAAAGATAAGGATTTGCCATTACATAGCTTAGAGCAGTTTTTCGGAACGAATCTCAATTACCAAGACTGGAAAAAAGGAATTTTTCAAGCCGGTGGCGTGACGTATCCTTTCTATGATTACGTACGAGTTAAATTATCGAAGGGAAACCTAAAATTAGATCCGCAGTTAGAAATTAAAAGTTTAGCGGAAGACATCTGTCAAACGGTACAAGACCGAACGGCTGCTGTTGAGACCAGTTTAAAATCAGGAATACAAAACAAATCTCATCCCGAGCGCTTACCGGCAAATATCTACGGAACATCGGGCGAATGGGAAGAGTATTCAAGTCCATCTCGGGACGCTCGCTTAAAAACCTCTTTCAAGGAACTTCGTGATACCGCAGAAAATTTAGTGAATTTATTTAATCAACGAGATCCGCGCGTTATCTACAACGGAGCTAGCATTAAGCAAGACATGCTGAACAGCTACGTTAACGTGGTCAATCACTGCCAGATCCAGTACACCAAATCAAACGGTCAGGTTCAGAAATTAACACTCGAGCAAGTTCGTCAGCGTCTATTTCAATTAAGCTTTGATCCGTATCACTGCGTTGAGCTTCGTTGGGGCGCTACGACGGCCGATGAAGTTGGTTCATGTCAGGATGATAGCAATAAACGCGAATGGTATGCGCACGAGCAATGGCTACGAAACCAGATCGAGCGTAAATACGACGCCCGCATGGATTATTCTTTAGGTGAATTAACGGGTCCAAAACCAAGTGCCGGTGAAGCCACAGCACCTGATATTGATATCGTTAGATATCTAAAACAATAAGTCCAAAGTCAGCGGGAACGGTCACCGCGAAAAACGGCAGTGTCTCATTCGTAGACACTCCAAATAGAACCTATTTTTCTTCAGGCTGGTCAGAGAATTGATAATTCCTTGATCATCCAGGAGAACGTATGTTGAAAAGAAGAAAAGTACCGTCACCTATTTTGTCGACTTTACTGTGCTTAACGCTCAGTTCGCAATTTGCCTTTGGGCAGGTCGCAGGTCCTAGTGATCAAATAAAAAGTTTAATCACAACCAAAAGCTTTCTGCGTGCGGGGTCTGCTTTATTTGAAACAGACGATGTCGCCAAGTTTTACGCTCTACGAAATAATCAGCCCGTATGGACCGAAAACGGGGCCGCAACTCCGTTCGCAGCCGCACT
>JAYTHR010000454.1:0-3136 GCA_043732425.1 Bdellovibrionales bacterium | reverse complement strand
CTATTTTCAGTGGGGGTTCAAATGTTTTAATTTCCGATTTGGGGATTCGTGGTTTAACTATTTGTTTAAACAAATTTTCTGCACTTGAAACAAAAATCGAAAATAATAAAATCATCATCGAGTGCCTCTCGGGAACGGCGAAGTCCGAACTGCTAAAAGTTTTTTTGAAGCATCAACTACCGCCCGCACTTTTTTTAGCGGGACTACCGGGGGATGTTGGTGGCGGAATCACGATGAATGCGGGCGTTGCCGAATTATTTAAACCCCGGGAATTTATGGATATGGTAGACTGGATTGAAGTTTTAGATCCAAATTGTAAACTAAAGCATTTTGAAAAAAAAGAATTAAAGATCTCCTACCGCCACTGTGATGGGTGGCAACCCGGAATCATTACGCGGGTTGGAATCAGCTGGCCTTACGAAAAAGATTCTGGAATGATAACAAAAGTTCGTGAGGCCAATAAAATTCGTTTAACGAAGCAGCCCCTGGATAAGCCTAGTTGTGGTTCGGTCTTTCGTAATCCCGAAGGACACAAAGCTGCGCAACTGATTGATCAATTAGGATTAAAAGGTTTTCGATTAGGCGATGCTCAAGTTTCTCCAAAGCACGCTAACTTTGTGGTAAATCTTGGCGCCGCGACCGCTACTGATACATGGAATGTGATCGTCCATGTGCAGAAAAAAGTTCAAGAATTAAAAAATATTTCACTGGTAACCGAAGTCGTTCTACTCGGTGATTGGCCGTAGAAAAGGTTTCTAAGGATATAGACCTTTGTCTAGCTCGCTGCAATAATTCAAGAATCAGTTCGTGATAGCCCGCTAGAATTCAAATAAGCTAATCGCGTGAAGACGTCTCATCGCTTTTTAAGATTAGGTGCCGCATTATTTCTAATTCCGGCCATTGTTTTTGTCTCGCTTTATTCCTTAGAGCACGAAGGCTTTTTTAAAATCGACCGCATTCAGCTTAATGCTTCAGTGAAAGCCTCTCAGAAAGTTTACATTAAGCCTTACGTTGAATCTTTGAATCAGAAGATGGAACTATTCAAAGGTCAGTCCTTATGGAAATTTTCACTGACGCAAATTTCGGAAATTTTAAAATCAGAAGCTTGGATTTCTCAATTTCGAATCTCAAGATCGTGGCCCTCGGGAATCGAAATTGAAATTGAGCCCCATCACGTTGCTTTTTTAATTCAATCAAAAGAATCAAAAGGGCTTACCGAATTTTATCCGGTCACTGATTCCGGAAGTCTTTTAAAAAAAGTAGATTCGAAGCAAGCTCCGCCCGTGGCTGTTATCCGACAAGAACAATTTTTAAAAAATCAAAAAATTCGTGAAGGTGTCATCGCTATTTTGAAATCACTTCCAACTAGCGGAAAGCTGCAGTCCGCGCAGGTTTCCGAGATTGGTTACGATAAAAAAGATGGTTACTGGTTAAGTTTAATTCAATCGGAAATGAAAATAAAATACGGCGAAGATCAATTCGAAATAAAATCAACTCGCGTTTCGCAAGTGATCGATTATCTGGAAAATCGCGATCTGAAAGCGCGCGTCATAGACGCCAATCTATCTAAGAAAGTTCTTGTCAGGTTGCATTAAGACCCCTAAGCTTTAGTCATAAGGACATCAGTCTGGATGACATTTGTCTTTTTGATTAGCAACACGGCGTTTCAACATGGCTCGACAACAAGGATAACGGCTTGAGTTCAAATCGGTTCAAGGATTTCACTAAGGACTTCAACAGTCTAAAGGACTTACGGATGAGTACTTCAAATAATTCAGTAAAAAGTGGACCTATTTTAGCCAGTCTTGATATCGGATCCTCTTCCGTAAAATTAGTTTATTCAACCGTAAATACCGATGGGATGATCGAAGTTGTCGGCGTCGGCACGGCACCCAATGCAGGGCTTAAGCAAGGTGTTGTCGTTAATATTGAAGTGACCACCGAATCCATTCGCAAAGCTAAAGAAGAAGCTGAGTTGATGTCAGGATACATGGCCAATGAAGTCTGGATTTCTATCAGTGGCTCTCATATAAATTCTTTTGATTCTAAAGGCATGGTCGCGATTAAAAATAAAGAAGTCGCTCCGCAAGATATCGAACGCGTGATTGAAGCGGCGAAAGCTGTCATCGTTCCTGCTGATCGTATGGTTTTACATGTTATTCCTCGTGAATATAAAATTGATGCCCAAGACGGAATTTCTGATCCGATTGGAATGTCTGGTGTTCGGTTAGAGGCGAATGTTCATATCGTCACGGCAAGCCATTCAGCCTTATCAAATATTACGAAATGTATTGAAAAAGCAGGATTTAAAGTTGCTGGATTAGTTTTAGATCAACTGGCCGCCAGTGCTGCAGTTCTTTCGACTGACGAAAAAAACCTAGGCGTTTGCTTAGCCGATATCGGCGGCGGATCGAGTAAATTAATTTATTTTATTAACGGAAGCGTGGCTCACACATCTGTTATTCCAGTGGGTGGTTCGCATTTTACTCATGATGTGGCGGTAGGACTTCGTACTCCGCAAGTTTCGGCTGAAACTTTAAAGAAAAAGCATGGTTGCGCTGTAGCGACTTTAGTCTCCGATGAAGAAATCGTCGAAGTCGAAGGTGTTGGCGGCCGTAAAGTCCGAACCATCGCCCGGAAAGAATTATCACATATTTTAGAAGCGCGCGCGGAAGAATGTCTGAACATGATCGCGAATGATGTGCGCATGAGTGGTTTACAGCCAATGTTAGGATCTGGAATTGTTTTGACCGGTGGAACTAGTGGCCTAGATGGTTTAGTCGAAATGGGAGAATTCGTTTTTGATATCCCAGTCCGTCGTGGTTATCCGAAACTAGTCGGCGGTTTAAAAGATGTAGTTAAGGGTGGCGAGTTTGCGACCGCAATTGGGTTACTGATGTACGCGGTTGAAGTGCGAAAAGATTTTTATAACCGCAAGGAATCACAGCCTTTGTTTTCAAATAGTATGAACAACTCATTTGATGGAGTGGCGTCAAAATTTAAGAAATTTTTTAACGATTTATTTTAATCAGTTTATTTCGGCCTGCGGAGCGGGTCAAATTTTACTACTACGGAAGGAAAAGATATGTTTGAACTCGAAGAAAACGTCAATATCGGAGCGAATATTAAAGTTGTT
>JAYTHR010000453.1:0-10393 GCA_043732425.1 Bdellovibrionales bacterium | reverse complement strand
CCGGAGTTATTTTCCCGCTGGCGATGGGACGACTGGCTGTTCGTGGCATCTTTTGATCCAATTTATATTCTTGAACCTGATTGAGAGCTAAGCTGCCTGAGCTTAAAAAATAAAGGCCACCTAGAAATTGCACGAGGTGCAGCCAGTGAAACTGAGATTCTACGGTGTAACTTGTGGCGTAGCCTGCTAGTCCAGCTAGAATTACAAATATGACAATTCCGAATTTAGTTAAGCTCGAAAAAGTTTTTAACACTTATAGAACGCTGCTCTGAAAAACACGAGTATAGAAATCTAAGGCGCAGAGTACAAATAACAGCATTAAGAAAAGAAAGCCGCTGGCAAAAACGACTCGATTTATTTTTGATTCATATTTTAAGTGCATGAAAAATAAAACAACTAAAGCGGCTTTAACGGCAGCGATGGTAAAAGCAATAATAGTTGTGAACGGCTGCAAATGCTCACCAATAGCGTGGGCTCCCACTGTTAAGAATGTCAGCGCAAATAAAGCTACGGCGACTTTAATATAAACGTTAAAAGGAGTAACGTGATGTTCCGCGTATTCGCCGGTATTCTCATGCGGTGAATCAGTTTTTATATTAGAATTTTGTGTTCCCATGCAGTCTCTCTTTCGCTAACGCGGTTTTTTAGCCCACCAAGTATAACAACGGAAATAAGAAGATCCAGATTAAATCGATCACGTGCCAAAAAATACCGACACCTTCAACGGGAGTATAATAATTAGCGTGGAAATCACCCCGCATATTTCGAATTAAACACCACGTGATTAAGCCCATTCCGATCAGTACATGCAATCCATGTAAACCCGTCATGCAGTAGTAAAAACCAAAATACATTCCTAGATTCTCATGGATGGGGGCTCCGTGTTCCAGATGCAACATACGCCCTGGGTAAATTCCTAAATGAAATTTATGCGTGTATTCTAAATATTTAATAAACATAAAAACGGCACCGCAAAGAACAGTAGCTGCTAAAGCTATCGATGCTTTCTTAGACTGATTTTTTTGATTATAGTAAATACCTAAAGCCATCGTTAAAGATGAGAAGATAAGAACCAGAGTATTAATGAAACCCATTTTCCAATCTAAATACTGAGCACCTTCGGCAAACATTTCTGGATAGCGCATATGATAAATCGTGTAACCAACGAATAGCCCACCAAACATCAAGATTTCAGTGGCCATAAATAGCCAAATACCCTCTTTATTTGATGAGTACTGATGAACATCATCTTTGAAGTGTGTGGCGACTTGGACTCCGTTAACTAGTCTACTTGTACTCATATGGCCCCGCAGTCACGGTTGGTTCAATCGTAAAATTATCGTGAGGTGGCGGCGTCGCTGTCGTCCACTCTAGTGTTTTTCCACCCCAAGGATTATCCGGAGCTTTGGCTCCGTTTAAGTAAGCTCGGATGAATATTACCAGCGAGATAATAAATCCCATGGCAATTAACCACGATCCTACCGTAGAGATACGATTCAGTTCTTGGTATTCAGGAATGTAGTTAAAGTAACGACGAGGCATTCCTTTTGCTCCTAAAATGAATTGCGGAAAGAAAGTGACGTTGAAACCGACGAATATAAATACCCAAGAATAGATGGCGGCTTTTTCGTTATACATTTTTCCAAACATTTTTGGAAACCAGTAGTAAAAGCCACCCATAATCGCCATTAACGTTCCACCGACCATCACATAGTGAAAGTGGGCCACGACGAAGTACGTATCCTGAAAGTGAACGTCTAAAGGAATAACCGCTAACATAATTCCGGTGACTCCACCGATTGCGAATAAGAATAAAAACCCAAGGGCATACAACATCGGAGCTCTGAACTCTATAGATCCGCGGTACATTGTCGCTAGCCAATTAAACATTTTAATCGCAGTTGGCACACCCACCAGCATCGTTAAGAAAGAAAAAACTATTCCTGCAATTTCCGATTGTCCGGCAACGAACAAGTGATGTCCCCATACGAAAAATGAAACCGCAGCAATTCCTAATGACGAGTAAGCAATCGCGGTATATCCAAAAATAGTTTTTTTGGTAAAAGTCGTCATCAGTTAAGAGATGATACCCATCGCCGGTAAAATCATAATGTAAACGGCCGGATGAGAATAAAACCAGAAAAAGTGTTCAAACAAAACGGGGTCGCCGCCCAATTTAGGATCGAAAATTCCGATTCCAAAAAGCCTTTCAGCTACCAATAGTAATAAAGTAATTGCTAGAATAGGCGTCGCTAAAACCTGAATAATTGCCGTTGAATACAAAGACCAAACAAACAGTGGAATGCGGTACATACTCATCCCTGGACAACGTAATCTATGAACCGTGACGATAAAATTAAGTCCCGTTAAAATCGAGCTCATTCCCATAATGAAAACCGCAACGACCATCATAACAACCGATGTACCGCTACGAATAGAGTATGGAGTGTAGAAAGTCCAACCCGTATCAATTTTATTAAAAAACAAAGTGGCAAAAGCTAAAACGGCACCTGACATCAAGCAATACCAGGAAGCTAAATTAAGTCGCGGAAACGCAACGTCTTTGGCTCCGATTTGCAGCGGCAGAAAAAAGTTTCCTAGAATCGCAGGAATTCCCGGTACGATCACCATGAAAACCATGATGGCTCCGTGGTAAGTTAAAATCCGGTTGTACAAATCCGCCGGATTAGTAGTTCCTTTAATCGCGGTCGGCAATGTTTCTAGGAAGCTTCCGACCCCAGCCACATTACTTGAGAAAAGTTCCAGGCGCAAAAGCAACGCCATGATTCCGCCAACTAAAAAGAAAAACATCACGGTGATGAAATACATGACTCCAATCCGCTTGTGATCCAAAGTTGTTAGCCAAGACCATATTCCCGAAGATTCATTTAAATAATTTTTCCCAGTTGCATGACCCATATGTTTTCCCTCTTACTGAAGACTTTTAATGTATTCGACCAATGCGGACAATTGCTTCTCAGAAAGTTGACCTTGAAACGAAGGCATCGGAGAAGGCCGAGGATACCCTTTTACGATTTTAGCTTGCGGTAACAAAATAGATTCGCGCACGTAATTCTCGTCGACAAGGCCTTTAGTGCCGTCGTCAAACTCTTCTTCTTTTCCCCATTTTTGATACAACGACGGACCAACTTTTACGGCTGGGCTATCAACACTGTGGCACGAAGCACAGGCGCGCGTTTGAAATAACTTCGCCCCTTGCTGAGCCATCGTCAGCGAACCCACTTCAGATTCAGAGATCAACCACTTGTCATAATCTTCTTGGCTGACCACGCGCACTTTAGACATCATCCCCGAATGCGAGGTTCCGCAAAATTCGGCACAGAAAACTTGAAATTCACCCAACTTTTCAGCGCGAAACCATAAGGCCGTGTAGCGACCCGGAACGGCATCCTGCTTTAATCGAAATGTTGGAATATAAAACGAGTGAATCACATCTTCAGAAGTTAAAATTAACTTAACGTCTCGGTTAACTGGAACAACCACTTCTGTGGATGTCACACCGTTTTTATAAGTCGCGGTCCAGGCCCATTGTTTTCCCGTGACATGAATTTCTAATCCATTTTTCGGCATCGCCCGCATGTCGTGGTAGACAATCCAGCCCCAGGCAAAAACGAATAAGAAAATAATTAAGGGAATCACCGACCATAAGACTTCTAACTTTGTATTATGAGTGATGTACGGCGTGATATCCGTAGCGGTTTTTCTTCGATACTTGACGGAGAAATAAATCATTCCGCCGATTACGATAATACAAGCGATAAAACTAATGACAATTAAAAATCCGTAAAGATTATCAACCTGCCTAGCAATATCAGTTCCCTGTGGAGGCATAAAAGTTCCAGCAGCCGCATGATTCATTAACATCCAGAACGCCATTTAAGATTTCTCCCTTTTCGCTCGCAGCAAGATCGGAATTAGCCAAAGTGCCAGTAACAGTGCTGTGGCTCCGGCTCCAACTTGCATCACGCGAAATATTTGCAAACCATATTTCGATTCGTGACGGTTATACTTAAAACAAAACAACATCACAGAATCAACAATATTTCCTACCTTGCCGTCAGCAGCTTCATTCAAAGCTAACTTGACGTCGCGAGATTCAAATTGAATTCCGTGCAGATATCTAGAGATCGTTCCATCCGGAGAAATAACAATGGCCGCCGAAGCATGGGACCATTCACCGACTTTTTCATTCCACTTAAATTTAAATCCCAGCTGATCCGTGACTTGTCCAATGACTTTTTGATCGGCCGTCACGAAATGCCAACCCTCTTCTGTGCCGGGGCGTTCATAAATTTTAACGTAAGCTTGTTTCTTTTTTGCGGCTAAATCGGAATGCTCTTTGGCATCAAAACTAAAGGCCACAACCTCAAACTGCATTCCCGGCGACCAATCCACTGATTTTAAAGTGTCCGTCAGTCCATTCAAATGAAAATTACATAAACCTGGGCAGCTAAAATAAACCGGACTAAAAATAACGGGGCGATGAGTTTTAAAAAATGAGGATAGCGGAACTAATTCGCCTTTTTCATTCGTCACCTGCAAAGACAAATCTAATTTCTGACCAATTTTTTCTTCGATTCCGACACCAACAAGTTCCTCTGGCAATTCGGCCGAAGACTTGTCTCGCTCGATACCCGTGTAGGCATCACGCGAACCCGGAACGCCTTTGTCCCGGGCCATGACGAGCGAAGAAGAAAATAAAAGTACGAGAAATATTAATTTCACTTGTATCCTAGTCAGCAGTCTTTGCAAAAGACGCAATGTCTTCTGACTTATCCGCTGATTTATTTTTCGTGATCGTCTCAATATAATTCAAAACGGCCCAACGTTCTGCAGGTTTTAAAGTGGCTTTCACAGAAACCATCGCTGATCCCGCGATTCCATTTTGTAAAACTTTAAAATGCGCAACCATGCCCGAACCCATTTTCCAGTTTCCATCTACCAGGTGCCGAGCCGTCGGAATACCACCCACAAGATCACCTTTAGCTCCGTGGCAAGCGGCGCAGTTCTGCACGAAAATTTTTTGTCCAGCAGTAGCTACTTCTGGATTAGGTAACCAAGGTTCTTTCACACTCGCTAAATCAAATTTGATTGCGCCCGGAGCGACCGGGTCAGAAATTTTTTCATCTAATGTCACGCCCTTGTTAATAAAGACAATGTAGAAGAAAAAAACAAAAACAAAAGCTAACGAGCCCAGCAAGGCAAGTAATCCAGTTTGATTATGATGATCTTGATTTTCAGACATCGGATAACACTCCTATGAGTATTTATTTGAATAATAATTTTAAATAGTTACCGAAGATTATAAAGCATTTTAGGTCTCAGTTCAATCTAAGCTATAAATATTGCTGGATCATCTCAACGCGCAAGGAATGCGCGGGGTATAAGCAACTCTAATGAATAAACCAGGTCTAGTTGCAGAACTCGACTCGTCAGAAAAAGCAAAATAAGAGACACTTTAAAGGTGTTTATTAAAAAAAGTGGCCTTAATTTAGTAAAGTTTGTTTATTTAGTCTGTTTTGTGTTTCTTTTTGGATGCAATAAGGGTTTTACCTTAAAAATTAAGGACCAAGATTTCCTGGCTTTTGGCGCCCAAGAGTCATGCAACTTCATGACGACGACTGTGCTTTCAAATTCTTTACGCGTCTCGTGGAAGTCATCGACTCCGGCGACCTTTGTGATTACTTCAAGCGTGCCCGTTGAATTTGATACAGACATCATGAATGCAGCTGCAGCTTGGAATAGCGTGGTTGGAAATACAATCGTCAAAGTGGTTAGAGAGAATGGTTTTACCAATCCCCCGGGTAATGATGGCGTTAACGGAATTTACTGGTTGACGACCTGGGAAGACGCTAATGCCAATCAACAAGCCCGAACGGCTGTCCGCTGGGACATTAGTAAAATTATTGATGCCGATGTTCGCATTAACGCCAAAAACTTTCAGTTCTACAAAACGGGCGACACCAATTCTGCCGGAAAAGTGAATTTTGAAAGCTTAATTTTGCACGAGCTTGGACACGGGTTGGGTTTAACTCATATCGCTGACGCCGACAGCGTGATGCAAGTTTATTTACAATCACAAACTTTACGCAATCAACCCGGAGCTATAGATCGCAGCTCTTTGAAATGTGAGTACTGATGAAAAAATTATTAGTTATATTCGTTGTTTTAGATTTGGTTTTCCTAGGAATCGTCCTGACAATTTCACAAAAGAATTCACGCTCGATTGCTACCGTCACCGAAAATGCTTTTTCAGAACTTACAGAAGGTCAACAGAACAAGTGGCACTTGATAGAAACTTTTAAATTCACGCAAACAGAAAATTCGATTTCGCTACTAACAGATAAATTACAAATGATCTGCGAAACTTCCCTGTCTATTCAACTCGATTTCTCTGCACAAAATTTTGCAATTGCCGGGTCAAAGCCGCTGATTTCCCACCTTTACCCGTGCGCCGATATTAAAATGAATTCATCTCTGTCTAGTCTCGAAACTCAGTTTTCTGATTTTAAGAAAATGCATCAGCAGAACATTCTTAAACTACCCACAAGCCAAATGGCCGCCTTTGATATTTATTCGACTGAAGAATTTCCTGAAAGCTGGCGACTCGCAGAAATCAAAATTCGCGGACCAAATACATTCACCATCAATGAATTTGAAATTGAAAAAGTATTGCACCAGTCGTTAGAATTTAAATTAGTTACTTCTGCAAAATAATCTGATCGGTGACTTGGGTCTCGCGGGGTTTTGGGGCTGGTGTAGTCTCTGGGACAACACTTTTATCTGAACCCGTCTTAACATGATCTTTCTTGGTTAAATGATTCTCTTTTTTAGACTTTTTTGAATACTGCTTTTCAATGGTTTGATTCAGTTTTTGCAAACGGCCTTCTGCGGTCATCTTATTTTCAATTGTTTCAATGCTCGAGGGATCAATCCGCTTGTATACGCGTCCCAGAGCCCCGCCTTTTTCTGGAAATTTCGTCTGGAAATTCGTATTGATCAAATTATATTGCTCAACGATACGAATAAGCTCTACGTGGGCTTTTTTAAGCTCTTCAATTACCGCCGCCTGCTCTTTGCCTTGAACTAGCTCTTTTTTCTGAATTAAACCTTCCACAAGTTTTTGCTGATTTTCCACTTTGCTTTTAATAGTCGTTAACTGAGTTTGTACCTGCATCCATTCTTCATTTTGTTTTCCAGAAAACGAAGGCGGCCGAGTTTCTTCAGCAAATAAGAAGATAGAGGTCAAACTAGTTAATAAAATCAGTAACAGGTGCTTTCTATTCCAAAACATTTTGCTTCCATTTCACTTCGAGATTTAAAAAATGAATTCTTTTAGAAATAATAAAAGCTTGTACCGAATTTAATCTTGCTAGAATAAGCTGGCCATTCTTGACCTGCTTCATGACGTCACCAACATCCCAACCAAATCGACTGTCGGAAATAGCCTCTTTAAAAGCTAACAGCTCCACTTTCGAATCTAGGCCCGCAATTTCCAAATCATAGTTCAGTCCTGAAATTTGCACTTCGGAATTCCCGAAATCAGAAATTTCCTGAGCCGTTTGTGAAAATTCAGATTCTTGAGGCGTTAAAAAAGGTGCATTTTCTAGCGGTGGCAATGGATGTTCGAAAGAATTTACCAGGGGATCACTTGCTGAGAAAAAGTCGATATTTCCTTCGACGGGATGACTAGGCTCGACGGGCAATGTTTCGGTCTCTACAACGCTTAGGCTAGAAGAATTTTCTTCAGCGGGTATAGAATCTTCTTTAATTTCAGAGTATTCAGGCTGGCCTTCGAAATTAACAAAATAAACGGCGTGGCATTGAGGACATGTAAATAAGGCCCCAAAGTTTTTTTCGAGAAGCTCGACGTCGTTATGACAACTGGGGCAATTCACTATTTTTAACGTCCTTTTTGTTTTCTTCGATCAGCCCGGTTCAAAACGCGTTCTGATTCAGCCCGCTGCGGACCCGAAACCAGTCTGCGTTTTTGCGGAGCTGCCGGCGAAGCAGGTGCTGTGTCACCTAAACTGAAATCATTTTCTGGTTCACTCGGCGAAGAGTAATTCAGTTCATTCATTTCGGGCTCAACGGGTTTCATTTTCTCTAAAGCTTCTTCCATTCCTTCGGCTACCAACTGAACGCGCATCATTTTTTCGATCGTGTCTGATTTTATGGTGTTATTGAGATATTCAAATGCATGGAAGGCTTCTTTTTTATATTCGATCAACGGATCTTTTTGCCCGTAAGCGCGCAGATTGATTCCTTCTTTTACCTTATCGATCGTATACAGGTGCTCTTTCCAACGGTGATCAATCGCGTTCAGCATAATCATCTTCGAAATCTGCTCGAAGAATGGCCCCATCGATTGCTTTTGAATATCAAAAATCTTCTTCACTCGCGTGGTGATTTCATTTTGAACTTGTTCTGCGGAAAAAGAATGATTTAATTCAATTTTAAATCCGAAATGACTCATTAAAGAGTTATTCAGCCCTTCAAAATTCCATTCTTCTTTTTTAGCGTCAACAGCCATGTGCGTATCTAAAGTGACGGAAACCACATCTCCCAGCATATCGAGCAATGAACGCTCAATATCTTTTCCTTCAAGGATTTGGCGACGCATTTTATAAATCGCATTTCGCTGCTGGTTCATCACATCATCATAATCTAGTAAATGCTTACGAATATCGAAGTGGTGTCCTTCAACTTTTCGTTGCGCGCCTTCGATGGCATTCGTTACCATTTTATGAGTTATTGGTTCATCCTCAGGAATATTCAGCATGCCCATGATTTTTTGAATGCGCTCCCCGTTGAAAATACGCATTAAATTATCTTCCAACGAAAGGTAAAAGCGCGATTCCCCGGGGTCACCTTGGCGACCCGCACGACCACGCAATTGATTATCAATTCGCCGCGATTCGTGACGTTCGGTTCCGACGATATACAACCCGCCGGCTTCGATGACTTGCTTTTTTTCTTCTTCGCACTGCTTTTTAAATCGTGTGACTGCATCTTTATATTCGGGAGTATCTTCGGCATCGACAACTTTTTTAGCCATCACTTCCGCATTTCCACCCAGCATAATATCCGTTCCGCGACCGGCCATATTTGTGGCGATCGTGACCGTGCCTTTTCGTCCTGCTAGAGCGATAATTTCCGCTTCCCGCTCGTGATGTTTCGCGTTCAGAACATCGTGGCGCACGCCCTCTTTTTTTAGCCAAGCTGACAATGTTTCTGATTTCTCAATTGAGGCCGTTCCCACTAAGACGGGCTGGCCTTTTTCGTGACGTTCTTTGATGTCGGACGTGATGGCTTTGTATTTAGCTTGTTCCGTTTTGTAAACGATATCTTCAACGTCATTTCGGCGGATCGGTTTGTTTGTTGGGATGACAGAGACATTCAGATTATAAATTTTCTTAAACTCAACGGCCTCTGTATATGCGGTACCGGTCATTCCCGATAATTTGTCGTACATTCGAAATAGATTTTGAAATGTGATTGTCGCTAAAGTTTGATTTTCATTTTTAACTTCAACTTCTTCTTTCGCTTCGATCGCTTGATGAAGGCCGTCACTCCAGCGGCGGCCTGGCATCAAACGACCCGTGAATTCATCGACGATAATGATTTCTCCGTCTTTAATCATGTACTCGACATCTAAGCGGTACAGGTGATGAGCGCGTAACGCTTGATTCACGTGATGTAAAATTTCGATATTCGCAGGGTCATAAAGATTTTCTAATTTTAATAATTTCTCGACTTCTAAATTACCATCATCTGTCAAAGTTGCTGATTTTGATTTTTCTTCCATGGTAAAATGAAGATCTTTTTTCAGAAATGGAATAATTTTATTAATGGCGTAGTACTTATCTGTTGAAGCCTCAGCCGGACCCGAAATAATTAACGGCGTTCTGGCTTCATCGATTAAAATAGAATCGCATTCGTCAACAATGGCAAAGTGCGGAGCGCGCTGAACATATTCAGATAAATCAAATTTCATATTATCGCGGAGATAATCAAAGCCTAATTCGTTGTTCGTACAATACGTGATATCGGTATTGTACGCGGCTCGGCGTTGATCATCGGAAAGTCCGTGCACAATTGTTCCGGTTGTTAATCCTAACCAATTATAAAGTGTTCCCATCCATTCACAATCACGTGCCACCAGGTAATCATTCACGCTGACGACATGAGCGCCTTTTCCAGTCAATGCATTCAAGTAAGTGGGTAATGTGGCCACTAATGTTTTGCCTTCGCCCGTTCGCATTTCAGTGATTGAACCGGTATTTAAAACAATTCCACCGATCAGCTGAACATCATAATGGCGCATCCCCAAAACACGTTTCGAAGCCTCACGACAAACGGCGAAAGCTTC
>JAYTHR010000452.1:0-3172 GCA_043732425.1 Bdellovibrionales bacterium | reverse complement strand
CTTCGGCGATTTCTAATTGATGACTGTTCTGAATCAAAGATTTTAATTTCATTCCAGAAAATGTTGCAAGCGACGGCCAAGTGGCACCTGGA
Source organism: Bdellovibrionales bacterium (assembly GCA_043732425.1). GTDB lineage: Bacteria > Bdellovibrionota > Bdellovibrionia > Bdellovibrionales > Bdellovibrionaceae > Pseudobdellovibrio. Next base: position 3,080 of record JAYTHR010000452.1, on the reverse strand, counting down.
AATTTTTATCACGCCGCCATCAACCCTAATCGTTTTTCGGATAAGTCTAAATAGCTTGGTCTTTGATTTTTGATAACGGATGATGCTCGTCGATGGCCAAGGTTGCCGTGTTGGTTGTGACATTCGTGTACACTTGCGTTGTTTGAATACTCGCGTGCCCGAGTAAAATTTGAATCGACCGCAGGTCAGCTCCGCCTTCCAATAAAGCGGTGGCGCAGCCATGACGAAATTGATGGGGATGGATCGGTTCCGCAAAACCCGCCTTCGCTGACCACGCGGCCAGCCAACGCCAAATATCGACGCGTGACGGCCGATGGCCCCGATCATTCAAAAGTAACGACGGCCCTGCCCCGGCTTTTTCAGCCAAAACCGGATGAGCCGTTTTTAAATATAAATCTAAAGCCAGGTACAAAGATTCTGTCAGAGGAATTAATCTTTCTTTGCGGCCTTTTCCAAGTACTTTCACCCAGCGCTCGGTCGCAGAAAAATCATTCATATTTAAACCTGTTAGTTCACTCACGCGGCAACCGAGTCCGTACAAAAACAAAAGAGTTAACCGGTTACGAATTGTTTTCGCTTGATCCGTGACGACTTCACACGCAATGAAAAGTTTTTGAAAATCAACGGTAGAAATGGCTTTGGGTAAAGAAGCTTTGATCTTAGGGGGACGCAGCTCACGCAGTTCAGGAGAACTGACTCCGCGAGTTTCACAAAATTTTAAATAAGTTCGCACACTGCTGATGACCCGAGCTTGCGAGCGGGTAGAAAGTTTTTCTGCTTTCATGAAATCAAAGAATTCAATCATGCGATCAGATTTTAAGCGAAATTTTTCGTAGAGTTCAAGATCGCGGCGGTACGCCATGATTGTGTTCATTGAACGACCGCGGACATTTTGTAGATCATCGAAGAAATCAATCCATAGTGGCATCGTCATGTCATGATTTCAAATGACTTAGGTCGAAATAGCAAATGAATATTATTTAACGTTATTCGGTGTCATTAGTTCATTACTGAACTATTACCGACATCGAACAGGCATAGCCATTCACGGATTCGATCATGACATTTCCGAAAATTCTTCCTACTGCTGGAATTTCAGACCAGGTTTGACCCAGCTGACTTCCCGTTTTTGCGGCCACTTGACCTTGAGTCAAGCTCAGAAGAATGACGGCTGGTCCCGTGGCTTGTAATTTTAAATTTGAAACCATGCCCGCACTCCACTGGCCGGGAATGAGTGTCCCTAAAGTATAACTTCCTGCTGGAAGTTGGCAATATCCTAAGCTCATTCCGGATGCGACAGTCAAAATTCCTTGAGCCGCTACCTGACCTGAATAAGAAATGGGATTACTGATTCCGGATCCATTCGTGTTGTAGGCCTGTCCGTTATATTGATTCGGATACGGATTATACTGATTAGTAAACTGATTCGGATATTGGCTGTTGTACTGCGTATTAAGTTGGTTTGGATACTGATTCGGAAACTGATTTATTTGCGGCTGATTAAAATTTCCTGCTTGTCCTGAAAAGGCCCAGTTCAGGCGAATGGCTCCGTAAGAATCCTGTGATTCGGCCTGAAAGAACACGCCTCCATTTATATTTTGGCAGTTCAAACATTGTTGAAAAGCATTTCCTTGAACCACGGGCGGAGAATCCGAGCCTCTGTTTCCACAGGCAGCTAAAGATGTAACAACAGCTAATGACATCACACCAGCAAGTAATTTCATTTTATTCATGGCTTTCATAAGTTCTCCTTCAGTAAATGCTAAAATCTTATTTAATATTAAAAGCGTCTTTCGTACTTAATCCTGAAAAATTTCCTAGCAACTTGTAACCCGCATCGACGCTGGGATTGAGCCCGCACTTCGATTGAATAACATTCGATCGGCAATCGTAAGGCCCTTTGTAAGTAAACCAACATGAACGGTACGCCGAATGATGAGCCATTGTGTTGGTCATATTTCCGCCCACATAAGGATTATTTTCTACGGTAAAATTTTTGTAGTAAACAGACCCTTTATACGTTGTCGATAACGGCTGTCCATCGTGACCACCACCATCGGTATTTTCCGGAGTCAAAGTGATTGTTACCGCGCCGTATTCATCTTCGAATATTCCGGTAAAAACCAATTCATTATTTCCACCCGGAGTTGTATTATGAAACCAGTAATTGTAATTCGCTTCCGACACATTATTATCGTACATTCCGCTAAAACTTTGGTTATGTCCCATGCCGGCTTTGAAAACTCCGTTATACGTCATTCCGTTATCGACATAAGAGATCGAAACAGAACCACCGTAGCGTCCCGCATCGGACTGCGCTAAATTCACATTTAATTGCAAATTTGTCGGATTATTTAACGGATGAGTCGCAACATAATCAGTAAATATTTGCAAACTTGTCGGAGCGAACGCAACCGTGGCTCCACCCGTATTAAATATTCCAGGTCCGCCGAGGCCACCAATGCCACCGTTTGATCCCGGAGCCGAAGGGTCCACAATCACGGGCGGCACGATGGCCTGTGGTCCCACTGAAACTGGGTTACCCGATTGTGAGTTTGTTTTGGAACAGCCAGCGCCCATCAATGATAATGCGACTAAGGCGATTATTGGTTTGATAAGTGTTGTTGTTTTCATTACTAACCTTCCTTTGTTAGGACTCCGACTTAAAATGAAAGAGTCCTCTACAAGGATTGATTGCGAAGCCTGTGCCGTAGATGACAAATTATTTAAACAGTGAAAAACACTCGGTTTTTTTAATGAGCGTTAACTTTTGAGACATGTCAGGAATGTCGACACTTCAAAAAGTGCCGTAAAAGGGCAAACAGGTATCTCATACCGAGACAACAATTGGGAACTTTCTAAGACTTGGGGGTTATGTCCTTTTATTCAGTTTCGAGGTTCATTCAGTTTCGAGGTTCATTCAGTCTCGAGATTCATTCAGTTCCAAAGTTCATCCAGTTGAGTGCTGAGTGACATCAGGAACAGTCTGAATCAGCCATTTCGCATAGTACTTCTTTCTTGTCGTGTAGGGGATAAATCCCAAAGCCTCTAAAACATTCTGCTTTAAATACGAAGTGCAC
>JAYTHR010000451.1:0-27042 GCA_043732425.1 Bdellovibrionales bacterium | reverse complement strand
GCAGAATGTTTTAGAGGCTTTGGGCTTTATCCCCTACACGACAAGAAAGAAGTACTATGCGAAGTGGCTGATTCAGACTGTGCCTCATATCACTCAGCGCTCAGAGGGATGAGTCTCGAAACTGAATTAATCTCGAAACTGAATAAAAGTACATAACTCATAAATCTAACCTACAAATCTTAGAATGAGCCCCCAAATTGTAATAATTCTTGCGCCTTGTCTAGCTTCTGGTCAGTGAAGTGACTGCGTAAAGCACTTGAGGCTTTGTTCAAACTGGTCTGAAGCGTGCTCTTATTTTCGTCCGTGGTACGTCGTGGAATTTTCTTTTTAATTTGTATAACGTCACTGCGGCTACAGGCCGCAGATGAATTTTATTTATCCAGCGCTCAGAAAGCCTATCTGAGCATCACTTTGCAATCCATCTTAGCCACACGCGCTGGCACTTTATCGAACTACAGAAAAGCCATCGAGTCAGAAATTAAGGCGGTTGAACCCAAACCTGCCTTTGACACTGAGATCAGATCATTCAAGGAATTTCTAGAAATTCAAAAAAGTCAGAATATATTTTCTCAAAAAAAACTATCGCAGTTAAGCGCCGCCGATTTAGTTCCATTACTGACCCCGCAAACTTATCGTGGTTCAACACCCAGCATTCAAAGAAAAATAGATTATTATTTTGAGTTAAAATCTCAGACTGAAAATCATTTTCTAATTGAAGGTCTGCAAACGAACGCGGAACTTGTCAAAGCGATGCCGCTAGTTTCAGTGAAAGAACTGCAAGCTGAAATCAATGCCAAGATTTCAGCTTACGTGGCCGAATTTACGGATAAAATGAAGCTGGGAAATCAAAATCGCGATTTGGTATTACTAACAAAACTGATCACGGCTTATTTTCAAGTGATGCCGTTTGAACAAAAAGTTGAAATTTTTTACCGCGTGGTGCAACTTCCGTTTAATGCGTCGGCCTCCGATGTTTTTCTAACGCTTCTTCAAAATTCTGGTCCGCAGTTACAAAAATTAATTCAAATTACCGGACGAAGTGCAGATATTCCAAAAAAGTTTCAAGCCATTTTTCAAAAACTTGAAAGTCAGGTTAAACCAGTCCCTTGGTGGGAGGTAAAACAGGTGCTCGAAGCGGAAATTGATCTTTCCGAATTAAGTTACTTCGAACAAAAACCGTTGGGCGTGGGCACCATGGCGCAGACTCATCGGGCCCAGATGAAAAGAGCTGATGGCTCGACGCAAAGTTTTGTCATTCGTTTTATCAAGCCCGATAGCGAGCGTCTTTTGCAAGTGGATTATGAAATTTTGAAAAAAGTGAGTGTCATTTTAGATGAAGACCCAGAAATTCAAAACTTAAAAATTCCGTCTTTAAAGCGCTTTATTGACGATGTTCATGCTTCGGTTCTGGAAGAACTTGATCTTGAAAAAACCGTTAGAAATCAGAATAAAGGTCAAAAAATCTACGAAAATAGCCAAATAATTTCTTATTCGGGTCAAAAAAATGAAATCGTTATTTCGGTTCCGGATACGACCTTGATTGGTAAAAAATCAAAGCTGATGATGCAAGAGCTAGTTTTCGGAAAAAAACCAGCTTCAGAACTAAAGGAGTACCGGGAAATGTATCCGGGACTTTACCCGTTGATCGCCGAAAAGATCGCTGAGAAATGGATCGAACAGGCCTTTTTTAAAACAGGATTTTTTCATGCAGATTTACATCAGGGAAATATTTTAGTTCAAGTCTTAGATGATCACGTGCAGGTCGAACTTTTAGATTTCGGAATGGTCGGAGAACTTTCCCCAGAACTTCGAAAAAATGTCCTCGGGTTAACTTTAGGTCTAAAAACTTCGAACGCTGAAGTCATCACCGACTGCTTTATCCAGCTAAGCCGGACAAAGTTTAACAATTACCAGCGCCAAGATTTACTTCAAAAAGTGCAACAAAAACTATTACAGATAAAGTCAGGGACGGCTCATGAACTGTCGCTGAGTGACTGGACCGACTGGATGCTTGAGCAAGGCGTCGACATGAAATATGAATTCATCAAGCTGAATCGCGGCCTGATTGCGATCAACAGCTTACTGAAAGATTCTGGAAGTTTACTAACTACCGAAGAAGTTGCTAAAAAAATAGCTTTACAAAACAAGTCTTCTATTCTGACCGTTATTTCAGAAAATAAGTCTTTACGCTACAGTGACTTATTAGCCTTTGGTTTAAAATCCTTAACGGAAAAAAAGCAGACGGCGCGAGTCACGTGTCGCTTTCTTTTTGAATAAATAAGCCCACTAAAAGATTGCGCTTCCGCGTGGAGTCTTACAAAATACAGCCATGCCGAATTCTAAAACTAAAATATCTCCGGGGTCGTCGATCACTTTTAACTACAAGGTCAGTGTGGTCGTTCTCATTTTAATCATCGTGATTACTATTGATCAGTTCACAAAATCGTGGGCGGTGCTTAAGTTTAAAGGGCAAGCTGCGGCTTACTACTTAAACGGTTTATTTCAATTTGTTTACGCCGAAAATCCGGGAGCGTTCCTAGGCTTTGGCGGTGACTGGTCCCGGGAAGTGCGCTTTGTTATCTTTGCTGTTTTCGTTGTTCTGGGTCTAGGTGGAATGCTTTGGTATCTTCTTAAGAAAGAAACTTCCAAGCTGAACTTAATCGCTTATTCGCTGATTTTGGCAGGTGGTTTCGGAAATTTATGGGACCGTGTCTTTCATGACAAGGGTCAAGTCATTGATTTTATGCTGATTGAAATCATCGGACCGCTACGAACCGGTGTTTTTAATGTCGCCGATATGGCGATCGTCGCGGGGGTCTTATTAGCTTTACTGAATGAATATTATTTCGACAGGCGACTAGTAAAGGTCGCAAAATAAGTCTCTTTTTTAAAGCCAGCGTAAAATCGATTTAAACGTTTCAATCAAAGACATAAAAATCAAATAGTGTCTCACAGTGATCGCATTCACTGGCCCGCTGATTGCGGTACCTTAATTTGTAACAATCAGGAGGCATTATGAAAAAACAATTACTTTTAGTCCCATTATTTATGACTTTGGCTGCGTGTAATCCAAGTAAGGACCCGGTACGGGCAACCACACTTCTGGGATCAAACACGGGCGCTAACCTGTCACGGGAATTTGTTTTAACTAAGCAGTGCCCTCAAGGCATCAGCGGAATTGGTGCCATCAGTGATACCGTTCAATCTGCGGGATCTTTATATTCCACTCCGGGAACTTTTCAAGACCGAGTTAAAGCTTTACTTTCAGCCGCGGTTCTTTCAACGGATGTGGGTGATATTAGTGGTTCTGAATTTGATGCCACTGGCGTTCGCTTTCAAGGCGTGATTAAAATGGATCCCACTTCAGGAATTGTTGACGGATCCAATTCGAAAATGCTGATCAAAGTTTACGACAGCTTCTACGTCAACGCGATGAATGATCCAAACGGTACGAAATACGATGCCATTCAACTTGAGTTTTCGCCTTTAAAAAACGCGCAAGTTTCGGGTCAGTTTAATCTACAGACCAGCGAAGGTTTTCTGAGTTTTCGTGATAGTTACGGTGAAGTTCGCTTTGAAGGCCGACTTGATGCGCAATTTTTCAGCGGCATCGTGAAGTTTCAAAATACAAAAAACGTGAACGGCGGCGATCCTGCTACAGGAACGGTAGGACAATTCAAGGTTGCTCGTTGCGGTATAATTCAATAGGCTGATGGAGAATGTCAGATTCTCCGTCTTCGTTTTACTTTTTCGATTCGTCATCGCTATCCGTTGTTGCGGGTGGCATTTCGGCGTTAGACAGCCCGTTTTTACATATTCATAATTTAGAAGAAGCCGAATCTTTCTTAAAAAGCTATGGCTACAGCGTTCATTCCGCCGATGATTTAGGAAGGCTATGGTATTTTCACCGCCGCGCACTGGTGCTGATGACCGAAAAACTAAAAATTAACGTCTCAGATATTCCGCCAGTTATAAGGGATAAAGAAGAGCTCAAAGACATTCGTCAGCTTTTAATCTACGCGTCCCAAAAAGAAAATCCAGAGATTCAACGGTGGGCCTGTGCGTTCTTACGTTGCATGCATGTGTTCGTTCATGCTGAAACGGATTTGTTTAGTTTTTTTTCGGAAGAAATTCAAAAACAAATTCTTATTCCTTTTGAACAGTCGGTCGTGCAGGACGGTAAACTTTATTTAAAGTCATTTAAAAAAGAAGGTCATCCCTCTGTCGAGCTTTCTGGTTTTTATACTAAACCTTATAAAACTTCGACCAGTACGGTGATTAAGTTGTTAGCGCGTCCAGAAGCCTTAGCGATGACGGTGTTTGATAAAGTCGGAGTTCGCTTCGTGACAAAATCTATTTTTGATTCTTTTCAGGTGATTCGTTATTTAGTCGACGAGAATTTAATTAGTTTCCCGCAAATTATGCCAGATCAGTCTTCAAATAATATGTATCCGGTTGAAGAGTTTTTAGCCGTTTGTGATAAATTGAACGGGAAGCATGGCCACGCCCAGAAATTATCGTCAGATAAAATTGATCGGTTACTGAATCATCAATTAAAATCTAGCCAGCGGGCTTTTCTGGGATTATTTCGGAAAGAAAATCCTTTTTCGGCAAAAGATTTTAAATACATTAAATTTATTTCACGTAAATTAGTCCACGTGCATCCTACGGGAAATGGCAAAAAATTTAGTTTTTTCTACCCCTTCGAAGTGCAGATCATGAATGAAACAGCGTTTGAAAAAATTCAGTCGGGTGAATCCGAACATTCGGCCTATAAAAATCGGCAAGTCGATGCGGCCGTGAAAAGGCTTTTTTCGTAATATGAAAGTTATTTCTTGGGTGCGCTCATTTGTGATGACTTTTTTTATTCCCGTTCTAGTGATCGTCTTCGGGCTCGAGTGCATGTTTTTTCATTTCCTACTGCACAACAGAAAAGTAGACAACTTCAACATTCGCCTTTGGGCGCAGTTTAATTGCTGGCTGTTTGGAATTAAAGTTAAGGTCACCGGCCTAGAAAATATTCCCGACGAGGGCTGCGTCTATTTATTCAATCATGCTAGTTTTTTCGATATTTTTGCTATTTGCGTTTCAGTTCCTGATGTTCGTTTCGGCGCAAAGGCCGAGCTTTTCAAGATTCCCATTTTTGCTCAAGCCATGCGAACAATGGGAACTATTCCGATTGCGCGGCAAAATCGCAGCGAAGTTTATAAAGCTTACGATGAAGCCAAAGTTCGTTTTAAGAATAAAGAAAAATTTGCGTTGTCTCCTGAAGGGGGCCGGTTCTACGGTCCGCACTTATCTTCGTTCAAAGCGGGTCCCTTTATTTTTGCCATGTCCGCAGATGTTCCGTTGGTTCCGCTAGTTATTCTGGGAGCTCACGAGTGTTTACCTAAAGGCGAAATTTTAGCGAATAAAGAGCGCTGGAGCCGCGTGATCGAAGTGCATATTCTTAAACCTGTTTCGTCCGTGGGTTTTACTCCCGCAACAAGGCAAGCTTTGCAGGCCCAGGTTTACGCGGCGATGGATCCGCTGTGGTCAGAACATTTTGACAATCAAAAAGCCTGATTTTACTTAAAGATCCGATGGCTAGCTGCGAACGGCCGTCCAGGCTTGTGCAAAAAGTGGACTTTGCATTTTTATTTTTCTAGTTCCGGTTTCAATTTCAATCGAAATTTGGTACGGCGGGAACGTCGTGATTTTCTTCACTTGAAGTTTTTTAGGTAAAAAACCAAATTGAGTTTCAATCGCTGAAGTTAATTTATCCAACTGGATGTAGTTTTCGAAAGTTTTACCTTGATCCAAAGTGCGGTAATTCCCAATAAAAATCATAATATCATTAAAGTAATGAACTGGCCCATGAAAGTTCTTAAAAGCTTTCATTTCCTTCCAGTGGTAGCCGTCCTCGGTCGAGTAAACCCCGTGCGCGGACAGTATGGCTTTTAATGGATTTTTCGGATGAAAAGAAACGGACGCGATATCTTTTTTTAGTAATTCATCGATAGTATAAATTTTTTCGCTGCTGCTTTCGCTAGGTTTCCACCAAATAAGTCCCTGATCTTTTAGCCTGCTTTGCGTCCATGATGTTTTATTTTGAAAAGCCATTTCCACGCGGCACCACATCGGCAGTCTTTGATTTTTGGAAGCGATAAGTCCCACATGATCTGGCGTCACTAAGCCCGTGATTTCGCTAAAATGAAATTTTTTATTTTCTGACGTCACGACGAAATCAAAACTTCTGTTTTTAACTAAATGCCATTTTTTCGCGGCGAAGATATAAGTGGCGAAGTCAAATTTTGTAATTAACTCGGTGACCGGAATGTAGCCCAAATAGCTTTTATAACTGACCTGCGCATATCCCGATTTAAAATGAAGCACTGAAAACCGCGTGCCTCCGGGAACCGTGGTGGCTGTGGACGATTTTTCTGACGGCTGCGTTTTTAAAAATGTGTCCTTTAAAGTTAAAGCAAATCCGGTGTCGTAGGGGTCCGAACTTGTTTCTTCCAGCGGGAATTCACGTGTTTGTTTAGAAATTGAATCGAAAGCCAAAACATGATCGACCGTGGTGTCTAAAACAGTCCAGCGTCTTTTTGTTTTCGAATCAATGATGGCCTGAGAAATGTGAGTCGGAAAAATCGGCTTTATTTCGCTCTTAGCAATGAGCTCATTTTTATACTTGTAAAAAACCTCGGATTTAAAAGTTTGCTCGACACGGTTTTTCTCTAGATTTTCTAGCGATGTGGAACCTGACGGAAAGCGACTATCCGGCGACTTAAAAAAAGGCATCTGGGCCGAGGTAAAACTCAGCGTTTCCGTGACCGGTAGGTCAAAAAGTGCCGCTTGGGCCTGTAAATGAAGAAAAGTAAGGATGACGAATAGCACTATGATCATTTTCCTCATCTAAAACTCTGCAATCAAGGCCAGATCTTTGATATATCTAAGTCTTCAAGTACTATTACTGTCATTTTTCTCATGAAGAATAAGGAGTTCGTATGTTGCAGTTCGAAGCCATTAAAAAAATCGGTGTCGTTGGAGCGGGCCAGATGGGAAATGGTATTTCTCAAGTGGCTGCTCAAGCAGGTTATGACGTTGTTATGTTTGACGTCTCGCAGACGAGCGTCGACAAAGGTCTAGCGACGATTTCTGCCAGTTGCGACCGGCTGATTAAAAAACAAACGATGACTGAAGATCAGAAAAAAAATGTGCTCGAGAAAATTCTGGGAACCGCGCAAATGAAAGACCTTGCTGCGTGCGATTTCATCGTGGAAGCAGCCACAGAAAACGTCGAGCTGAAACTGAATATTTTTCGCCAACTTGACGAAATCGTTCAAAAATCAGCGCTACTCACTTCAAACACCTCGTCGATTTCGATCACCCAAATCGCAGCCGCTACTCGCAGACCTTCGCAAGTAGCCGGAATGCATTTCATGAATCCCGTTCCGCTGATGCAATTGGTAGAAGGTATTCGTGGATTGCAAACTTCAGACGAAACATTTTCGACGACTAAAAAATTAGCTGAAAAATTAGGAAAAGTTTTTGTAGAATCCACCAAAGACATGCCCGGATTTATCGTGAACCGCATTTTAATGCCGATGATTAACGAAGCGGTTTATACCTTGCACGAAGGAATTGCCTCGGTGGAGTCGATCGATCAAGCCATGAAGTTAGGAACGAACCAGCCGATGGGTCCGCTGACATTAGCTGATTTTATCGGTCTGGATACGTGCCTGGCTATCATGAACGTGCTTCATGAAGGCTTAGGAGATTCTAAATACCGACCGTGCCCGCTGTTAGTAAAGTATGTTCAAGCCGGCTGGCTTGGTAAAAAAACAGGACGTGGATTTTACACGTACGAGAAAAAATAAAGGGTATTAAAATGGAAACCAGATTTCAAACCATTCAATTACAAAAATCAGAGTCTGCAGTTTGGACTTTAACCGTAAATCGCCCGGAAGCTTTAAATGCTTTAAATGAACTTGTTTTAACCGAGATGGAACAGGCGCTTCAGCAGATTGCAAAAATGAATTTTTCAGAAGCAAAAGCTTTAATTATTACCGGTAGCGGAGAAAAAGCGTTCGTTGCGGGCGCCGACATCAAACAAATGAAAGGCATGACCGAGGATCAGGCGTTGCACTTTGCAAAGCGCGGTCAAAGAGTATTTCATCAATTTAGTCTTTTAAAAATTCCGGTGATTGCCGCCGTGAATGGTTTCGCCTTGGGCGGAGGCTGCGAATTAGCACTGGGTTGTGATTTTATCATCGCTAGCGACAATGCCAAGTTTGGTCTACCCGAAGTCAGCTTGGGATTAATCCCGGCTTTTGGCGGCACCATTCATTTAACACGGGCGATCGGCGTTCGTCGGGCGTTGGAATGGACGATGTCGGCAGAAATTATTACGGCAGAAACAGCAGCTAAGTACGGTCTTGTTAACGACGTGGTTCCGTTAGCAGAACTAATTCCCACCGTTCTAAAAAAATTAAATTTAATATTATCTCGATCGCCCTTAGCCGTCGCGCAGGCGAAGCGCTCTGTGATTCAGGCGTACGATCTGGTAACTGAAAAAGCCTTAACGAATGAAGCTCAAATTTTTGCTTCCTTGTTTACTTCCAAAGACACGCTCGAAGGAACGACCGCCTTTGTTGAAAAAAGAAAACCAGTTTTTACTGGCCACTAGGCCTTAGGAAAATCAATGAACTTAGAGTCTTCGACAAAAAAGCCGATTTTAAAAAACCCGGTTCGCATCGTAACCGCCGCTTCTTTATTTGACGGTCACGATGCGTCCATCAATATCATGCGCCGAATAATTCAAGATTTTGGCGCTGAAGTGATTCACTTAGGCCACAACAGATCCGTTCAAGATGTGGTAAAAAGTGTTTTGCAAGAGGGCGCGCAGGGCGTGTGTATCTCATCGTATCAGGGTGGGCACATGGAATACTTTAAATATTTAAAAGATCTTTTAGACGAAGCGGGCGCGGGCTATGTCAAAATCTACGGCGGCGGCGGCGGTGTTATTATTCATGAAGAAAAAAAAGCTTTAGAAGCCTACGGGATCACTCAAATTTTTCATCCGGATGACGGGCGTAAATTAGGCCTCGAAGGCATGATTCAGATGATCGTCGAAGGCTGTGATTTCGATGTGCTCAGCGCTCAAAAAAAATACGCGGCTAAGAAAAATGTTTTCCAAGGTGATCTCATTCCCTCAGTCCAAATTGGTTTGGCATTAACGGCTTTAGAAAATGGCCAAAAAATTAATTCTCTGGATGATTTTGGGCTGGCTAGTTTTAAGGCCAAAAAAACGCCTTTAGTTCTGGGTATTACAGGAACGGGCGGCGCCGGAAAATCATCTTTAATCGATGAGCTTTCCCAAAGATTTTTAAATGCGTTTCCCGGAAAAAAATTAGGTATTGTTTGCGTCGATCCTTCTAAACGTAAAACAGGCGGATCACTTCTGGGTGATCGTATCCGCATGAATTCTTTATCTCGGGCTAATATTTACATGCGTTCGGTGGCGTCGCGGGGTTCAGGAAAAGAAATTGCTTCTACTTTACCCGAGATTTTGAATTTTATGCGGCAGCTGGATTTTGATTTTGTGATCGCCGAAACGTCCGGAATTGGACAAGGGAACATGGCCATCACGGAAGTCAGCGATATTTCCATGTACGTGATGACGTCGGACTTCGGCGCGCAGTCTCAACTCGAAAAAATTGATATGATCGATTTTGCCGATTTCGTGGCGGTCAATAAAGCGGATCGCCGGGGGGCACAAGATGCCCTTCGTGATGTCACGAAGCAGTACAAACGCTCACGTAAAATTTTTGATGACGCGGTGAAAGTTCCGGTTTTTTTAACTCAGGCCAGTCAGTTTAATGATGGCGGCATGAACCAACTTTTCTTTGCCGTCATGCAGACTTTAGAAGACAAGAAAGCGCTGCCGGCAATCGACGAATCGTACAAAAAAACCATTTTATCCGCTGATGAACACGTGATCATTCCCGCCGAGCGGCAAAATTACCTAGCCGAAATTGTAGCCAACGCTAGAAAATATAAGTCGCGCGTTGATGAGCTTTCAGAAAAAGCCTCAAAGTGGGGTGCTCTGGAAGCACTTAAAAAAGAAAATATCTTGATTGTTAGCGAGGTGGAGAAAAAGAAAACTGAGCTTATAAAAGGTTTCGAAGCCAGCGAACTGCAAGCGCTGGAAAATTGGAACAACCTGATCAAACAGTATGCGGCCGATGAATTTGTATTCAAAGTGCGCGATAAAGAAATTCGTCAGCCTTTAGTTTCAAAATCTTTAAGCGGAACTAAAATCAGAAAAGTTGTTTTGCCAAAATTAACGGATTGGGGTGATCGTTTTAAATTTCTTAAATTGGAAAACGTGCCCGGAGAATTTCCCTTTACCGCGGGGGTTTTTCCACTGAAGCGAGACGATGAAGATCCGAAGCGCATGTTTGCCGGTGAAGGCACGCCCGAGCGAACAAACCGCCGGTTTCATTATTTGTGTAAGGGCGAAAAAGCCCACCGCTTATCGACCGCGTTTGATTCGGTCACGCTTTATGGACAAGATCCGAATCAACGCCCCGATATTTTTGGTAAGGTCGGGGAATCTGGCGTTAGTATCTGTACGCTCGATGACATGAAAAAACTTTATGCGGGCTTTGATCTGTGTGATCCGAACACTTCCGTCAGTATGACCATTAACGGTCCGGCGCCGATGATCTTAGCTTTCTTTTTTAATACGGCGATTGATCAGCAACTTCAGAAAAAAGAACAAGAATTAGGTCGAAAGCTAACGTCTGCTGAAGCTGCAGAGTCTGAAAAACAAACGCTGCAGAAACTGCGCGGCACCGTGCAGGCCGATATATTAAAAGAAGATCAAGGACAGAACACATGTATTTTCTCGATTAACTTTGCGCTGAAAATGATGGGGGATATCCAGCAGTTTTTCACAGAAAATAAAATCAAGAATTTTTACTCTGTCAGTATCTCGGGCTATCACATTGCTGAAGCCGGTGCGAACCCGATTAGTCAATTGGCCTTTACTTTATCGAACGGGTTTACGTTTGTTGAATATTATCTATCGCGGGGGCTCAAGGTTGATGACTTCGCGCAGAACTTGTCCTTCTTTTTCAGTAATGGATTAGATCCAGAATATTCTGTTCTAGGTCGAGTTGCTCGTCGCATCTGGGCGATCGCCATGCGCGATATTTATTCTGCCAACGATAGATCTCAAAAACTGAAATATCATATTCAAACCTCAGGGCGCTCGCTGCATGCGCAAGAAATTGATTTCAATGATATTCGCACGACTTTGCAGGCCTTGATCGCGCTTCAAGATAATTGCAATTCGTTACATACGAATGCGTACGATGAGGCGATCACGACGCCAACCGAAGAATCAGTGCGCCGGGCGATGGCGATTCAAATGATCATTAACCGCGAATTTGGCGTCAGTAAAAATGAAAATCCAACGCAGGGAAGTTACTTTATTGATGAAATGACCGAACTGGTGGAAGAAGCCGTGCTGGAAGAATTTAAACGCTTGAACGAACGGGGCGGAGTTTTAGGAGCCATGGAAACTCAGTACCAGCGCTCTAAAATTCAAGAAGAATCCATGACGTATGAACATCTAAAACACTCGGGTGAACTTCCAATAATTGGTGTGAATACCTTTATTAACCCGAAAACTCTGCATGCGGATTACGTTCCGGCAAAAATAGAGTTGGCGCGTGCGTCTCAGGAAGAAAAGAACGAGCAGTTAACGAATGTTCAGAAATTTCAAAAAGATCATCACAGTCAGGCCGAAATCATGCTTAAAGAATTAAAATCCACGGCGCTTGGTGGTGGTAATATCTTTGCGGCGTTACTGAAAGCTTCACGCCAATGTTCTTTATATCAGATGTCCCAAACGCTTTACGAAGCGGGTGGGCAGTACCGCAGAAACTTGTAGTTTTTATATAAATCTGTGCCAAAGCCCCCCGAAAAGGGGCTTTTTGAAAAAATATGTCAAAAGAATGCGTGCCTTTCAGGACAAATTTCTGTAGGTAATAAAGAAACGGTAAAAATGTACTCATGGCTATTTGTATTAGCTCGAGTACTTAACTCGAGTGTTTGATTAAAAAATCACTCTACAAAAAGGAATAGTTATGAATACAGACAACACGTCTATCGACGCGTCTTCTGATGACTCGTCATCAGGTCGCACCCCAAAAACCCCTTCAAAAACCAACGAAGACATCGCTTTTAACGAAGTTGATGATAGCGATGAAATTCCTGTCGTTGCAGGTCCAAACATTTTTGAAACTTGGGGTTTATCTAAAGAAGTTTTAAAATCATTAAACGATTTAAAATTTACAACTCCCACGCAAATTCAAACCCAGGCCATTCCACTACTACTAAAACGTGAAAAAGATTTCGTAGGCCTTGCAGCTACGGGAACTGGTAAAACTGGAGCTTTCGGAATTCCATTGATCGAATCGATCGATGCGTCTTCGAAGCACGTTCAAGCCTTAATCATGTGTCCAACACGCGAATTAGCTTCTCAGGTTGAAGCGCAAATTCAAAAATTAGGAAAATGGAAAGGTCTAAATACCTTAACCGTTTTTGGCGGATCTTCTTATGACCGTCAATTAACCGCTTTAAAACGCGGCGTGCATATCGTCGTGGGAACTCCAGGTCGTTTGATCGATTTAGTGGAGCGTAAAGCTTTGAAATTAGAAAACGTGCAAACTTTGATTTTAGATGAAGCTGATGAAATGATTTCGATGGGTTTTCAAGATGACCTTGAGAAAATTTTAAAAGCGATCGGTACAGACGAGACGAAACGTAAATGGTTATTTTCGGCGACGATGTCACCGGAAATTCGTCGTGTGGTTTCTAAGTACTTACCCGATTATGACAAAGTTGAAATCCACAAAAATGATTCTGAAAAACCAAATATCGAACAAATTTACTATACAATCTACCCGGATCGTAAATTACAGATGTTATCGTCTGTTCTTTATATGAACCAAGATTTTTACGGTCTTATTTTCTGCCAAACAAAGCGCGAAGTGATCGAAATCACGGAATGGTTAAAACGGAAATCATTTCCAGTTGATTGCATCCACGGAGATCGTCCGCAGCGTGAGCGTGAATTCATTTTAAATGATTTCCGCAAAGGCCGTGTGAAAATCCTGGTCGCGACAGACGTTGCGGCTCGGGGATTAGATATCAATGATTTAACTCACGTGATTAACTTTTCTCTACCTCGTGATGTTGAAAGTTATGTTCACCGTATCGGTCGTACGGGTCGCGCGGGTAAAAAAGGTTTAGCTTTATCGATTGTGGCTCCGCATGAAGTGCGCACGATGAAACGTATCCAGCAGGTGACGAAAGCGACTTTAACAAAAGGGCGCGCGCCAACGAATGATGAATTAAACGTGTACCGTGTTAAAGATGTGATTCAAGAAATGAACGAAGCTGAAAAAAATGAAGCTTTCTTTCGCGCTGGTAAATTCTTAGAGCGTAAAATGGAAGAAATGAAAGCTTTAATTAAATTTGAATTCACAACTGAAGAATTCTTAAAACGTTATTTATTAGTGGAACATGCTGATATTTTTGAAAACCGCGACACATCTATGGATTTCGTCGGTGATGGCGTGATTCCTCGTGAGATGCAAGATTTCGGATCTCGTGAGCGCGGCCCCGTTGGTCGTGATAGCAGCCGAAGCCGTGATTCTTACGGTGGCGGACGCTCTTTCGGTGGTGGCGGAGGTACCGGTGGCTATTCACGCGGTCCTCGTAATGATGACCGCGCTCCGCGAAATGATGGACCTCGCAGTGATGACCGCGCTGGCGGATTCTCACGCGGACCACGTACGGAATCTCGTGATAATGGATACGCCAGAGAACAGTCTCGCGGACCTCGATCGGATTCACCGGCTCGTGAAGGTGGATTTTCTCGCGGACCGTCGCGCGATGAGCGACCGACAGAGGCGCGTAGCCTTTCTCGACCCGTTCGTGATGAAGCTCCTGCGGCGGGTCGTTCTTGGAACGCCGATGATGCGGGTAGCGAGCGACCACAACGCACATCACGTCCTAGCGAACGAGCTCCTGCAACTGGAGGTTTTCGCCGTGAAGGTTTTGGGTTTGGTGGAAGTGATTCCAGCGAAAAATCAGGCGGTGATTCTAGACCACGTCGGTCAGCGCCTTCAAGCGATCGACCATTTCAAAGACGCGATCGTTAATTTTTAGTTTGGTAAATAATTAGCAAAAATAAAAAACCCGCTTTAATCCAGCGGGTTTTTTATTTTTTAATTCGCTTGCAGCTCTGCTCTTTTAATTCGCTTGCAGCTCTGGTTACTAATTCGCTTGCAGCTCAGAAAAAATCTGGTCCGCGCAATTTATTCCGTCGCAGGCGGCCGAGGTAATTCCGCCGGCGTAGCCGGCTCCTTCGCCGCACGGGTACAGACCCTGATGACTCAGGCTCTGTAGCGTTTCACTGTTCCTTGTGACTCTCAGCGGACACGACGTTCTGGATTCCATTCCGTAAAGTTGGGCGTCCTCGGTGATGAAACCCTTCATGCTGAGGTTAAATTTCTCGAGGCCTTCTTTAAGTTTTTGATACATAAAACTGGGAAGTAATTCATCCAAACGGATGGCTTTAATTCCAGACGGTGAAGATGTTGCTTTCATTTCGTTTTTACTTGAACGGTTTAAAAAAGAAACTAAGTTCTGTGTCGGAAGCTCTTTTGTTCCCTTCGCAAGTTGTACGGCTTTGAAGGCACTGGTTTCTAGTTCGCGGCGTAACTTCATGCCTCCTAATTTGTCGTTAGGAAAAAGATCATCGTGATTGATACTCATCACAACCGCGGCATTGGCGAACGGAGAATTGCGATTAAAATTACTCATGCCGTTACTAACGATGCCATCTTTTTCTGTCCCGCTAGATAAAACGTAACCGCCAGGGCACATACAAAAACTGTAAACGCCGATTTCGGTTTTCTTATCGTGATGAACTAATTTATAATTAGCCGACCCTAATTTCGGGTGGTCAGCATACTGACGAAATTGAATTTCATTAATTTTCTTTTGCGCGTGTTCCACCCGAAGACCCATCGCGAAAGATTTTCCATCGATATGCACGCCGGAATCCATTAAGTGATCCAGCATATCTTCGGCGGAATGGCCAGTCGCTAAAATCACATGATCCGAATAATGCGAATCACCCTGTTCGGTGATAACGCCTTGGATACAATTTGTGCCGTAAATTAATTTTTTCACTTGCGAGTTATAATGTATTTCACAGCCGTGCTGCTTTAGAAATTCTCGCATTTTGGGAATAACTCGCCGAATTTTATCTGACCCCACATGAGGGTTTGAAAGCCACTGAATTTCTTTCGGGGCTCCGAACTGGACAAGACGATTTAAAATATAGGGAATATGCGGAGATTTAATTCGGGTGATGAGCTTTCCGTCAGAGTAAAGACCTGCGCCACCTTCGCCGTAACAGACATTATTTCGTGGATCAAGTTCACCGTAGCGCCAGTATTTGTTGATCCCCTTTATACGGTCCGTGGATTCGCTACCACGTTCGAAAAGGACACAGGGGATGCCGCGTTCAACAAATCGTAGGGCCGCAAACAGTCCTGCGGGACCGCTACCAACGACGATGGGTTTTTTAAAGTGGGATGTGTTTTTTGTCAGCTTGGTTAAACTAAATTCTTCTAATTTAAGTTCCTCATGTTGTTCGGCGACCTCAATAGAATAAACAAAATGCGGAGAATGTTTTTGCCGAGCATCGACGGATTGTTTTAAAATGCGATAGGGCCCATGATCCGGCATCAACCAAGACAAATGCTGTTCAAGGTCATCTTCAATTTTAATTTTGATATCTTTGAAAATCTTCGACATTCCTTTTAAGTTATAGCAAAATTACGCCATGTCAGCAATCACTCGATTTTTACCTAAAAACCACCTCAGTTTTGCCGTCGGTAAATTGGTTCATCTAAAGCTTCCTTCATTTTTACGCCGCTTTATTATCACGCGCTTCGCAAAGGCCTACAATATTGATCTGACTGAGGCTGAATTTCCGGTGGAGCACTACGAAAGCTTGGGCGAATTTTTTATTCGAAGGCTTAAGCCCGGGATTCGTCCCGTTGCGACCAGCTGGGCCGTGCATCCGGCAGATTCTGTCATCACGCAGGCAGATACCATTCATGCGGGAAAATTAATTCAAGCCAAAGATAAAACTTATTCCGTTCAACAATTCACGCGGGATAGTCAGGCGCTTGATAAGTGGGATCAAGGCGCCTTCCTAACTTATTATTTATGTCCGACCGATTACCACCGCGTGCATTCACCGGTGGATGGTAAAATTGTGCGTATGATTCATATTCCTGGCGCACTTTGGCCGGTCAATTCGTGGTCGACAGATAACGTGCACGAGCTTTTTTCAATCAACGAACGCGTGCTGGTGGAAATTGAAACTGATCGCGGTCATGTGGGCGTGATGTTTGTGGCCGCTACGAATGTCGGTCAGATTATACTATCTTTTGACCCGAAAGTTGTGGGTAATCAATTTCAAGTGGCGGTTAGTTATGAAAAATCCTATCAGATCCCTGTTAAAAAAGGTGACGAGTTAGGAGCCTTTCGTATGGGAAGCACGATCGTGATGATGTATGCAAAAGGTGTTTTGCCTAATCCGTCCGTGCAGAAATACGCAGGACAGCAGGTCAAAGTTAATTCCGCTTTAGAATAAAGTAGATCACGATTAAAATAAAAAAACTAAAAATAATTCCTAAAGAAAACTGAATCATAAAAGTTCTAAATTTAAATTGCTTCAAACGAATATCAAAATAGGGTATCAGAAGCAAGTGGTGCTTCGGACAGTAACCTGGCTGGTGTTGTAAATAGTTGCATTTCGGACAAACAAATTCTTCAGTTTGTAATGTGATTTCTGTCTCGGAATCAAAAGTTTGTTCAAATCCTAATTTTACCAAAATATGCCGAACCACTAAAATATCTTCAAGTGGTATACGGATATACAAATATTCCTTTAAGTTAACCGGTGACGTGTTGTGCAAGTGCGGCGACGCTTCGATAGAATTCTTTTCGCGCACTTGAGCTTTCGATAATAAATCTTCATCCGCATAAACTTCATATTTTGATTTCACGTCATCTAATAAATGACGCAGGATTTGAATATGAATGGGGGACAGAGGACCGTAACTACGATGGGATTTTGCTTCCGTCATAAAGCGGGATAACGGCATTCCGTTAACGGAGTCTCTAACACCGCGACTTGCTTTAATAGTGGTAGCGCTGGAAGAGCCTGATCATAAATCCAGCGGGCTAAATGCTCAGAAGTCGGGTTTTCTAAACCAGGAACTTCGTTTAGCGTGCGGTGATCAATTTTTTCTAACAGGGGCTTCATGATTTTCGTAATATCGTTGTAGTCGACGACCCAGCCTAGTTTTGCATCTAATGGCCCCTGCAGCGTCAAAATGATTTTAAAACTATGGCCATGCATTCGTGAACAGGGATGGTCTTTGCTGAGATGTGGTAAAAATCGGGCTGATTCAATTTGAAAATGCTGCCTCAATTCAAAGTTCATGGTATTTTTCCTTGTATAAAACTTTATAAAGGATTTTTTATGACTTTGACAACACTTCATTTAGCTAAGCAAAACTTCAAATTCTCGAGCGCTCATTTTTTAATTTTTAACGACACCGAAGCCGAAATGCTTCATGGCCATAACTACCAAGTCAAAGTGGACATCACGTGTCCCACCGAAGAAAGTTACCAGCAAGAGGGTTACTTCGTTGATTTTAACGCTTTTAAAAAGTTAATTAAAGCTAAAATGGACGACTGGGACGAACATATTCTTCTGCCGGCCCGTCATCCCGATATGAAATACAAAGTCAGTCTGGACGGAAAAAACTATGAAATTCACTTTCGTGATCGGTTTTATTCGTTACCCATGAAAGAAGTCATTTGGCTTGAAATTACGAATACCAGTGTGGAACAGCTGTCGCAGTTGTTAGCTAAAGAATTTTATAAAGCTTTTAGCATTTATCACGTTGAAAAAGTGCGAGTGCACGTTGAGGAAACACGTGGGCAAAGTGCCTCGACTCTTTTTACGGGTAAAAAATAGATTATTGAATGATTTCGCCCGTTGCCACTTGCAGCGGGGTTAATTCTTTTTGGATACGGTAACTCCAGAAACAAATGTTTCCAGGATCGGTAATCCATGAATCTGTGCGGTCCTCGACAGCCTGTGGAAGGCCATTACACGAAGTGCTTCCTAGATCTGCGATATTCGTAACTTCGGACGTAGACCATGACCAAAAGCTTTTTTCCTTTTTCGACCAGTTGCGATTGAATTCACCATGACCTTTTTTAATTTTCGCAAAAAGTATTTTTTGAAGAGCGGGGTTTGAAATTTGTTCGCGCGCTTTCGTAATCATCGAAGGATCTGTGATTTTTGTAATGAAGCTATCGCCATTATGATCTTGAGATCCAACCACAAAGTACGCCGCGGTCACTTCCGCAGTCTTTTGCAGTTCAATCAGGAAAGGTCCGTCGGATCCACGTGACGTTAGATTGAAAGCGGCAAACCGATCATGGGCCTGGACGCGAAGATACCGCCAATTTTTAGCAGACTCATTCGTCGTATAAATCACTTTTTCATTAGAATTCAACGCTAGGCTAACTGATTTAATTTCTTTTCGCGCAGAATCCAGATAGGTGATGTTAAAATTATTTTTTGCGGCGTACAAATTCTGCATCCAAAGTTGATTTTGAATCAAATCAGAGCGTCGGTAGGTTAAAACTCCACCTTCGAAAGAATGCGCTGGGTAATTTTTTTTCTGACAGCTAAAAGCCGCCTCGATTCCTTGCGCTCGCTGAAAATGCAACACCGAATAGTGTTCGGACACTTTTTTAGCAACCACGTTAACCGAGATGCTGGATTTTCCGGGAATCAATAATTCTGATTCGCTTTGTAAGTCAGAATCGAATTTCTGTAACCAGACTTTAACAGCAGCCGAAGTTTTGTTTTGAATTTGAAGCTGACCTTGAAAGCAAGCTTGCGGCCAGCGTACAACTTCAGCACGCGCTGAAGTTGTGAATAAAAAGTAAGAAAAGACGGCGAATCCTAACAAAGTTAAACTCTTCATTAGTCTGGGATCGGCTCAAGCTAGCCGCGACTTGAGTGGAGTCATTTTGCAAAGCAAAAAACTAGACTTAAGTAGAAAGCTTTTCTAGGCTAGGCCGTGAATTTTAAATTCTATATTCTTTTGATTCTAATTTTAATTGATTTTTCGATCTGTCGTGCGAACGATGTCGCTTCTGCACCATCACCTGAAAAATCTTTTTTTAATCCTGCGCACGTAGGCTTTCAGATCATAAATTTTCGCTACACCGAGCCCGGCTTGATCGCGGATTCAGGTTATTTATTTGGTGTTTACGGTGACGCCAGCTTCAGCATTTCGAAACTCATCCGCGGAATTTTAACGGCCGATTTTGCCAGCGGGACACTCAACTACGATGGCTCTTTATGTAATATCAACACCGGTTCGTGCACAGATTATTCAGCTAAAACTCAGGATGTAATTATTCATGTAACACAGCGATTTGATTTTGAATTATCAGAAAGAGTTTCGCTTTTTATTGGCCCTGGTTTCAGGGTACTGATTGATAAAGGTGTGGGAAGTGGATTCTATACACGATTTGGAACTTACTTGTACGCGCCACTAGGAATCACTTTTCAACTTCCGCGCAGCGAAGGAATTTACGTCCTGGATTTAGAATACGATTTGTTTTTACGGGGCACGATGAAGTCCTATCTTTCGGAAACAAATTCAACATACTCGGATATCAATCACACGCAAACAAATGGCTCGGGCTTTCGTCTTTCGGTTAAAGATCAGACCGTTTTTTACGATCGATCTGTTTCGTTTCTTTTGTTTTATGAAAACTGGTCAATCGGAGACTCAGACCCGCAGCCCTTAATTATTAATGGGGCTCCGACTGGAAAATTTTATAGTGAGCCTAAGAATTTCACGGACGCCGTTGGTTTAGGTCTAGGGCTTAGCTTTTAAACAAGTAGGGGGTGAAGGTCCTAGCGCCAAATGACAAGGTTATCACTTCATTTTCATCTAGGGCGCGGAAAATGATACTAATTCTCAACTCCGGGATAATTCAGTACAACAAGCGCTGTGAAAGCCAATTCCTTATTTACGATTAAAAACATTTCGGGTCCTGATGAGGTCGTCAAACGACTTTATAACCTAGGGCTATTTCCAAGCCTTAAAATTCAGATTTTGCAAAAAATATCTTTTCAATCCGTGACGGTCATTCAGTTTGGCCAAACTATCTTGGCGCTTAATGAAGAGGAAATCTCATGTCTACATGGGTCTTAGTCGGCTCTCCGAATTCGGGAAAAACCACGCTTTATAATTGGCTAACGGGTTCAAAATTTAAGACCGTGAACTACCCTGGAGCCACCGTGGAATACAGCTTAGGGGCTTTGCAAGATCATTTGGTGGAAATCAACGACGGTTACAAACCGCAGATCGTGGACACTCCTGGAATTTATTCTCTACAAGCAGAATCCGAAGATGAGCGGGTGACTTTTTCTACACTTTTTGAAAAAAAAGCGAATCAAAAAGAAATTAGTGGAATTATTTTCGTCATGGACGGAACGCAACTAGCCAGGCATTTAGCACTGGCCGAGCACTTAAAAGAAACGGGTTATCCGATCATCTTTGCGGTCACGATGGCCGATTTACTGATAAAAAATAAAATCGGTTGGAACCAACAAGTCTTAGAAAAAGAATTACGTTCTTCGGTTATTTTATTCGATGGTCTGCTGGGATCTGGACTTTTAGAAATTGTTCAAACCATGAAAAAAAATGAAGGTCCGGCGGTTGTTCCCGTTATTCCGCGCTGGTCGATTGAAAAACAACAAGCTTTGATTCAAAAAGGAATTGAAGTCGCTAGTCGGGTGATTCAGGTCGATAAAAAAGATCAGCTGGATCCCACAGAAGCTACAAAAAAAATAGATCATTTTTTACTGCATCCTATTTTTGGACTTTTTTTCTTTTTCTTTTTTATGACATTACTTTTTTCTTCCATTTACTGGATGGCGCGCCCGGTGATGGACGCCGTTGACTTTGTTTTCGGAATTGCTGCCGATAAAACAACTGAATTTTTACCGGGTCTTTTAGGGAATTTTTTAGGTAAAGGGCTTATTTCGGCCATTGGCGGAGTTGTCATTTTTATTCCGCAAATATTCATTCTTTTTTTCGGGATCGGAATTTTAGAATCCACCGGATACCTCGCGCGCGTGGCCGCCTTGATTGATAAGCCTTTGTCATTAGTAGGTCTTGGCGGGCGTTCGTTCGTGCCGCTGCTTTCTGGGTTTGCTTGTGCCATTCCCGCGATCATGGCAACGAGACACATTAGCTCTCGGAAAGAGCGCATCATCGCCCAAAGTGTTATTCCACTGATGACCTGCTCGGCGCGGCTTCCTGTTTATGCTTTGATGATTAGTTTTTTATTCGGTAACGATCGACCGATCCTAGCCGGGCTGCTGATGGCTGCTTTGTACTTTGCATCCCTCGTGATTGGTGCGGTGGCCTCTGGGATTTTATCAAAAATTATCGAGGCCAAGGAACGTCCCAGCTTGATGATGGAACTTCCACTTTATAGAAAACCCCGCTTAAAAATTCTAATTTCTCAGTCCATCAGCAAGTCGCAGTCGTTTCTGCAAAAAGCGGGTCCCACCATTCTAGTCCTCGCGGTGATCCTTTGGGGGGCCACCAATTTCCCACGGCCCCTAGGTCCCGATGGCGCTGAAGTTAGCGCCTCGGCTGTAGCACAAAATAGTTATGCGGCTCAGGTTGGCAGAAAAATTGAGCCGATCTTTCGACCGCTGGGGGTTGATTGGCGCGTGGGCTTTGGGCTAATTTCCGCCTTTGCGGCCCGCGAAGTTTTTGTTTCGGCTTTAGCCTTGATGTTTAATATCGAAGGTGAAAAAGAAGCAAAAACCGCAGGGCTTTTAAAATCGATGAAAGAGGCAACATTTGAAGATGGTCGCCGAATTTTTACGGTAGCTTCGGTCATGGGTATTTTTGTTTTTTTTAGTATCGCGCTTCAGTGCATTTCTACGTTTAGCGTACTTCGCCGCGAAACCGGATCATGGACTCCGGCCATTCTGCAGCTGGTGCTGAGTAATGTTTTTGCCTATGGCTTAGCTGTCGTTATGGTTCAGTCTTTGAAATTTTTTGGTTATTAATTATTTTTTTCGTTTACGGAAATAATAATTGCGGTACCAAGTGCTTGTTTTTTTATAAAGTCCCAAAATAGTTTCATCTGGGAAAATATTCACTCGAAAAATACTGAAGGGGTCTTCCTCAAGTAGCAAGCCACCGGAATCGGTGTTGACCGCATAATCGTAACCTTCTTCGAAGGCTAAACGCCCGCACTCTGAAGTGGTGTCACCGTAAGTAAAAGCGTAGACGGGGATATCTGTCTCGAATTCAGTTTCTAGATTTTTTTTAGAGGCTTGTAATTCTTTTCTGGCTTCGGGTTCACTCATCTGAGGTAAGCGCTGGTGTGAAAAGCCGTGCGAGCCAATTTCAAAGGCTGAGCTTTTCCACAGCTGTCGTTTTTCTCCGGACACAATCGAATGAGGTTGTTCCGTATCTGAGTGATCCCAAATATTACTGTCGATGTTTTTATTCGCTAACAAAAATAACTGCGCTTTAAATCCAAACTCTTTTAGTAGCGGTGACGCATAATCTAAGTTATCTTGATAGCCATCATCAAAAGTCAGAATCAAAGGCTTTTTCGGAAATGATTTAAAACTAATTTCTGCCGATTTAAATTTTTTAAGGTCACCAAAAGTTAAAGTCGTCATATTTCTTTTTTTAAAAAAATCCAAATGCTTTCGAAAGTTATTGGCCGTCACAAAAATCTTATGCTGGGACGTGATCGTCTCCTTCGGTATTTTGTGATACATAAGAATTGGAATCCACTTCGAGTAATTACTTAAAAAATAACTAGATTCATAAATTCGAAAAATACGTTTTGCTATTTTATCTAGATTAAATTCACCCTGAACAATCTCAGAAATTTGTTTTCTTTCCAGAAAATTAAGTTCCTCCGAAAATAAATCTTTTAGGTTATTTTCTAACAGCTGCAGATTTAATACGGGTTCTTGCTGTTGCGGGTCTATGTCGCCAAAATTAGAATTAAAATGCCCTGACAAATTAAATAGGCGGGTTAGTCCCAGGTATTTCGCTTCGCCGAATGAAATTGTGGGAATTCCCGTGATCAAGGATTCTAAAGCCACGCGGCCTGAGCCAATGACCAGATCAAATTTTTCATAATTAGCGGATGTTAATTCGGGGGAAGAAATTTCTTGAATCGAAAGGTTGGTCGGTAAAGTTAGTTCTGGCAGCTGACCGCCGACCAAAAAGAACTGCGCTTGAACATTTAATTTTTTCAGCATACCGGGTAAGGCGGTCAGAATTTGCTCAGTCCTTCGTCCCTTCGGCCCCGAGGTTCGGCCAACAACGGCAATTTTGATACTTTTACTTCGTAAGTGCTGGTCAACGTCTGAATTTAATTTTGAAAAACTAAAAGTTAGCTTGGAAATGGGATTTCGAATGACCGAAAGGCGGGATTTTTTATAATTAAAATCTTGAATCAGGTGCTGCTGGATATTTTCACAAACAGAAATTAAAAAATCACCGTAGTGATTAATCAGTCTTTTTGAAATGGATCGATGCTGCCGTCCGTGGATCGTTGACACTTGCCCGGTTGGCAGTCCCCAGCGGGCCCAAAAAGCTAATTTTGCGGATGCCCTGGAATGGGTGTGGATGACATGAATATTTTTTTCTTTTAGAAATTTTCGAAGGGCCCAAGCATTTTTCCAAAACTGTAATTTTGAACGCGTCTCGACCGCTAAGGGTATTTGCACCGCACGGGACTTCATGAAAAAAGCATTCGACACCTGAAACACCGCGTGCGTCTGCGCTACCTGATGGTCGATCAACTGAACCGCGTAGACTTCGGCCCCAGTAAGGTGGTTCTGAGAAAGCAAATGAACGATATTCACAGGCCTAACTATAAAATAGATTTAGAAATCTACAACTGCATAGAAGTGTGGTCTTTCATCTAAAATCAGCATTTTAATTAAGCACTGTTAGTAGAAAGCTCCGGTTGACAGATGACACTGATTCTTTTAAGTTTTCCTTTCTCTCGAGCGCGGGAGTAGCTCAGTTGATAGAGCGATGCCTTGCCAAGGCATAGGTCGCGGGTTTGAGTCCCGTCTCCCGCTCCAAATTCCTTCAAAGGTTTTTTGGACACCGGCACCGCAAAACGAACATATTGATAACATTGGGAATTCCCCAGGGCGCAATAAGCGCATCTAGAGCCTTTCGGCTTTCCTGATCTTTCCCCCAATTTCCAGTCGCGGCTTAATTTTGGCTTAATTTTAAAACGCTTGTTTACGAATTTTTCAAGTTCTTATTTTGCGTCCCACAACTTTGATAAGTTCGCGTAACAACTTCGTTTTACTACTGAGCATTGTCTTGCCCTCATCTGCTACCAAATCCATATTGATTTTCAACGATCCAAGTTCAATCCAGAGGAGGATGAATGAATTTGGTGAAGACCCATCAAGGTAAATTAAAGAAGGTGTCCGTCGAAGTCCTTGTGCTTCGGCGAATGCGTATTTTTCGAAAAATCAGCCGCGAAGATGCAGCTAAAGCTATAGAAGCATCCGAAAAGCTTATCGAAAAGTTTGAAAATGGCAGGTGTACTTTCGAAGTCGACCGATTGAAGCAACTGCTTAGACGTTATCGATATAACTGGAGCGAATATCTGGATTATTTATCAGACCCAAAAGGTCTTCCGGATCTACCTGCGCGGTCCATTTTTAAAAGTAACAGCAAGCCTCGAAGCGAAGGTCGTAAATATCAAAAAGAAATTAGTAAGGCCTCGAGGGTTTTGAAAATTCTTAGAAACATGCGCGGGTGGAGCCAGTCGCTTGCAGCTTCGAAATGCAAATGGAGTCGCAGCTGCATAGATCACCTTGAAAATGGTCGTGTTGAGCTGACGTTAGAAAAAATCGACCACGTTTTGAAATCGTACGACTGTGACCGAACGCTTTTTCAAGAGCTTATGGAAGCGACTATGCTTCGAGATGAAGTGATCACTGAAGCAATGGAAATTCTAACGAAGCTGGACAATGACAAGCTCCGAGCCGTCAAAGCGTTGCTCGACAATTTTACATAAGTAAAATAAACCGAATGGAGAAACTATGAATGAAGTATCAACCGCATCAAATTTAATAATGAAACTTATTGGAATCGCAATCGTACTTGGTTGCGCCGGTACACTTGGAGATCAAATCTTCAGTATAAAAGATAACGCAACAACCGCCATTAGAAATGATCAGCTCAAATATGGAGCATGGAATCGACAACTTTTAAATCCGAGAATCATAGGCAAGTGATGTGACCTAGATAAAAGTTGGTTATTTATTTAACAGCCGGAGTTAAGATAGCTTGTTTGAAAGTCCGATGTTTATACTAATACATACTAATTAACTTTATCCCTAAACTGCGGGTTCGATGGAATAGCTTCAAGCCTATTTTTTTGGGAAAATTTTATCAGATTGCTGAAGAAGATTAGGAAAATCATGGCAAAACCCAACAGACACTATTCTCTTCCCATATATCAGGATATCGACTCAGCATTTGTGGATATCGAACTGAACTCTCATAAAGTTCGAAATGAGCGTGAAATATCGGCGGCATTTCAGAATATTCGTGACATTTACGGAGCTGCAAACGACGAAGAAAATAGATACAAGTGCCAACTTGAACACGAGTTTCAATCATTTACTTTTGTCGAAGCAAAACTGAGTCATAGTTGCAGCTGGATCGACGGCGGAAAGAATATTATTTTCCCAGATGTTTCATCCTACAAAGATTCCGATTTCGATTTTTTAAAAAAACGTTTGAGCGCGACCAAGAATAAGTCACTCCAAGCTAGATATTCCCATATATTATGGGAAGCCGCAAAAACGAAACATATCGACTACGCCAAAGTCGCCATTGATTCGTATTTGCTTTCCATTGGCGACCTACTTTCATTCGAACTAGAAAATCCGAAGAAATCTTGCGCAGAAAGAATTCTTCCATGTGTTCGCAATGTTTGGATTCTTTCTCGCTCGATTAACTACTTACAAGACCAAGTCGTCCAACTAGTCGTGAAGATCTTTACAGATTATGACTTTGGGAATCCATCATCGTCATTTGTCCGCCATAGCATATTGGAATTAGCGATGGAGAATTGGAAGCCGTTAGGTGAAGAATTAGCTCCGCATGTTGAGGCTATATATTTGGAGCAAAAGAAATCAATTAATCCTGACTTCGATGTAGAATGGTTAATTCTCCTCGGAAAATTCGATACGAAGTTCAAATTAAGTACAGTGAAATGGAGAAGTGAACTTTCTAGCGTCTGTGAGACAATTGGCGACCTTTTTCTAGAAAACAAGAATCCAGCCTCTAGTCACTGGTACGCTAAAGCTATTGACGTTGAAAAGACGTCAAAAAATACTTCAAGAGTGCAATTGCTAGAAAAAAAGTATGTGCAGTCTAAAGTTTCGCTCAAGCTAAAGGAATTCTCTCAACCAATAGATATGACTAAAACAATGACTGAGGCATTCGCTCGGGCAACGCAGGTGACGAAAGCGCATCGAGGCTCTGCATTGTTCCGGCAATTCAAGCTCGAAGCGGGGGTAATACCAACTAAAAATGAGATTGAAAACGAGGTCCAAGAGTATCTTGCAGAATCAATAATTCTACAGCGTCTTTCACAGACGGTTTTGGATCATCGGCTAAACCCAGTAGAGCATTACACCAGTCCGGAGGAATTAAAAACTTATTGGGAAAACTCCATTTATCGAAACCAAATTCACTTTCAAAAACTTCCTTTCTTAAGTTACTTTTTTTCGTTAGGGATTAAGAACGGTTCAATCAACGTGGA
>JAYTHR010000450.1:0-3186 GCA_043732425.1 Bdellovibrionales bacterium | reverse complement strand
AAAATATTTTGAAATGAGATTAGGAGTTTGCGCAAAAACTCTTAAAATATGCGGCGTCACACTTATAATCTCAGCGCCGTACTGATGGATTTTCTTTGGTACTTGGGATAAGAAAGTTTCATCAAATAAGAGCAAGCGACTGCCATTTAACAATGAGCATAAAAACGAAAATTCGAGCGCATTAACGTGAAATAGTGGCAAGCAAGTTGCGATCGAAGATTTGGGATCTAATTGATGGATTTCAGATAACGCAGCAACGTTACTCATAACGGCCACTTCACTTTGACGAACTATTTTGGATTGTCCCGTACTACCGCTTGTATTTACATAAATGAACTCTGTGCTCCATCTGGTTTTTAAAACGTGCAGCGAACTAGGTTTTAATGTTTCTGGTAACGAGAAAGCAGCAGAATTTTCTATTGAAATATTTAAAAGCGGGTCATAAAACGCAAAACTTGGCTTGTCGAGCTGCTCTGTTTGATTGGAATAAAATTCATGATTCTCATTTGGGTTCAGAAGAAATAAAGTTTTCTGACACAACAGCGTGGCCGTTATAAAAACGGCATGTAAATACGAATTGAAACCAATAGTACAAATTACCGCTTTATCCTTTGCAACGTCTTCGATGTAAGCTTGAGCTTTTCGGACGTCTATATCAAAGTCGGAAAAAGTTTTATGATATTCAGTTTCTTTTTCGAAAACAGAAATCCAAATATCTGAGGAATTTTTAGTCCGAGCTTCGTAAGCTTGAATAAAGTTACAGCCAAAGCGTGGCAGTAACTTGGGTTTAAATGTCTGCCCCTGAAATTTGTACACATTATCAATCATAAAAATTTATTACCTTAAAAAGGTTGGCAATTGTCTTCCTAGTTCAGTTGCTAATTTATTTTGACCCTTTAAATTTAAATGAATCTGGTCAAAATAATCAGTGGGGGCAAATATTTTTTTATCCGTTAAATCTAAAAACTTCACGTTTGTCTGTTCTTTAATCTGCAGCAATGCAGTCGATAAACGGCCCAAAGCCTGAGGGCTTCTAGGTATTAATTCTGATTCCGGAAAGTAGAGCAAAATCACATTCGTAGTTATTTTTTGAAGTTCCCTGATTGCGTTCACATAGTCACTGATGGCTTCGGGACTAAAAACTAAATTATACATATCTGATGATTGGTAATGGGCTTTATATACCTCTGTTAGTATTCCTAGATCTTGAAACATCAAAAAATTTCTAGTGATCTCCTCTTTATTTTCAGGGTATCCAAAGTAATGAAATCCCCCGACCTCAGAGCGCCAAGCGGGAATCTTATTGAATTTCCCCTGCCCCCACACTAGTCTTTGAAGATCAGACGTCCTTGTCGCATTAGTCCCAACAGCACGACCTGAAGGCCGGTAACTCCAAAAAACTTCATTGATATAGCTAGCGTACGAGATAGGCGAGTTCCCATTTAAAACTTTTTTAACGTAAGCTATTTCAGAGATTTCAGCAGGAACTTTTTGCCAATCTTCCCATAACATTTTATCACTGTAAATTTCTGAAACAAGATCTTCAAAATGCCGAAAATGATGATCCCGAACATTAATCAAATATTGTTCCGTCGCTCGCATTGGCGTAAATTTAATGACGAAGGCAAGGTTGGAACTTTTCTTCGAATTAAATATTTCCCTCATTCGCCGAGCCAAAAGCCAATTAAGTTTTCCATCAAAATTGGCAACCCCTAAATTAAAAGTTTGTGCCGCAAAGTTATTTTGCTCTAGTTCTTGATTAATTAGTGCGGGGTAAATCCCTGACTGAATATCTGATGCCCCTACAAATAATATTTTAAATTTTTCATCCTGTGGGCCATCAAAAAAGCTGATCATTCTGTGGACACGATCTTTGGACCACGGGATTCCTAATTTCGATTGCTGCGCAAGAATTTCTGCCGAGTAATTAACAAATTTCAATACCAAATATCCGGTACAAATCAAAATGGCCATCGTTAAAATCACGATCCGCTGCTGAGAAAGTTCCTTTTTACCCTTAAAACTGTTCATATAAAAATGGCTTCCCCTGCATTCCAAAAACTAAAATAAAATACAAACAGAAAATACTAGCGACTAGCGAGACCCATGCCCAAGATGATTTTTGCATTTTTGTGAGATACAACCAATCAACAGTATGCGGAATTAATACTGCGGCTGCAGTACAAACGCACATATACAGTTGAGAAGGGCTAATTTCACTCTTATCAAAGACTTGAAACAGTTCTTGCCATGCCCCAACCGCAATGCGCCAATCTGGAGTTCTATTCAGTACACGCCCCATCATTCCCGCAAGAAAAGTTAATCCGATGGCCAGACTGGTTTTACCTTTGAAGTGAAGCCAAGAAAATTTTTTCTGAGCCCAAACACCAATTAATATGAGAACACCATTATAAAGACCCCAAATAAAGTTGTTTATGGTAAATCCATGCCACACCCCAACCAAGAGCATCGTTATCATGACGGCCAATGAAATTTGCAGGGTTGGTTTAAATTTTTTAATCGGTCTAAATAAGCATAAACTTAAGAAAACATACTCATAAAACCAACGCCCAAGCGTTGCGTGCCAACGCCGCCATTGATCTGCCATGTTTGTTGCTAAAAAAGGGAGATTGAAATTTTCTGGAATTTTAAGTCCTAATAATGAAGCTATACCAATTGCAATATCTGAGTACCCAGATAGATCAAGATAAAACTGGGCTGTAATTGCTACAACATTTGTCCAAGCAAATAAAGGACCATGGTGAAAATTAAAAAGTAAATAATGAGTGATGTGATCGCCAAGCATATCACTCATCGTTTTTTTCGTTAGGCCCCATAGAATTCTGAAAATCGCCAGTCGGACTAAGTCTAGATTTAAATAACTTGGTCTTTTTAACTCAAGGATGTGGTCTCTCGTTCGCAAAATCGGACCTGCCGTTAAGCTATAAAAAGCTGAAACTGACGTTAAGAATTCAAGTTTACTTAAAGCTGCAAATTGATGTCCTCGATAGCGATCAACCAAATATCCAATCAGTTGTAATGAGTAAAATGAGACTGCAAATTTAGTAGAAAAATTATAATTTTGGACCAAAAACCAATTTATAAAGCAAAGTCCAATACCCAGAATCAGCCAGAATCTTTTTTTCTTTAGCTCTAAGTTTGAAATTGCCAAATTTTTTCCGCAAA
>JAYTHR010000449.1:0-10445 GCA_043732425.1 Bdellovibrionales bacterium | reverse complement strand
CCTGTGCTTCGCGAGTTAACAATAAATTGTTATTCAACTGTGATGAATTTGCTTTTTGTGCATTTTTCTCGATGCGAACGCGTCCACGAAACACGCTGTGGGAACTGTCGGACAAAATAGATTTATAAAGTTGGCGAGATTGGTTCCCGCCCTTAGTGTGTTGAATAAATGTGTAATGATCGACATGTTGATTTAAATTCAAAGCGTTTAATCCTAATACAGAAGCTTCAGCGCCTTGTCCTAAAAATTCTAAGTGTAAATACTGACGACTAAGCAGGCTTCCCAACATCATCGTGAAAGCCTGAAGATGACTATCGCTTTCCATTTTAATAGCTATCTGAGAAAAATTAAAAGATTTAGAATTTTCATTTTCAATTTGAATAAATTGAACGCGAGCTTTTTCCGCAATTTGTAAATTCACATTCAAGTTCAATGAGGTTTGAGTTTCTTCATTAAGATTAAGCGTCTGGGTTAATATTTTAATTTCTGAATTTTCCCCCACTTGAATGTCAATTTTTTCACTAAAAAAATGGGCCGTGGCCGTTCCCTGTACAAAAACCACATGCAATGGTTTTTCAAAAGTTTCATTCTCTAGAATTGAAATTTTTAATTTATTTTTTAAACAGCCGTTCGCCAGATTCAGAATATTTTTTTCAACATGTTCTTGCGGAATAGTCAGATCAGTACTTTCAACGGGCTGGATAACAAGCTGAGACGTCAAATCATCCGAAAGCGTTTTGTTCAAAGCACCATTAACAAACACTAAATTATAAAATTCTGAAGGCAGGTGCTTCGAAAGCATCTGCATTTGATCATGACCTAAATGAGCTTCTTCCTGAGAACTAGTACCCCACGGAATATTTTTATATTCTGTCAGGGAAGTGTACTTCCAGGCTTCATCTTTTCGTGTCGGAAGCGCTTTTTTTAAATTTTCAAACTGAATTTGCTGCAAACTCATAATAATCCTTACTTTAAATTAGTACTACATTAACCAGTCGTAACCTTTTTGCTCTAGTTCCAAAGCAAGGCTGGCATCACCGGTCTGAATAATTTTTCCGTTCGCTAAGACATGGACAAAATCAGGCTTAATATAATTTAATAACCGCTGGTAGTGAGTCACCAAAACGATGGCATTTTGCTTGGATCGCAATTTATTCACACCTTCAGCAACGATTTTTAAGGCGTCAATATCAAGGCCCGAATCTGTTTCGTCTAACAGCGCTAGACGAGGACCAAGCACCGCCATTTGCAGAATTTCATTTCGTTTTTTCTCGCCGCCGGAAAAGCCCACGTTCACTGCGCGATCTAAGTACTCTTGCTTCATGTTAACGAGCTTCATTTTCTGAAATAAAAATTCTCGAAATTCGCCCTCACCCATAGGTTCAGAGCCTTGGTGCTGTAAAACCGAATTAAAAGATGTATGTAAAAAACTAAAGTTAGATACTCCGGGAACTTCGACGGGATACTGAAAAGCTAAAAATATTCCCTCTTTGGCGCGAGTATCCGGCTCAAGCTCTAACAGATTCTGCATCTGAAAATTAATTTCGTACTTTATTTCACCCGACGTCACCTCATAAGACGGATGCCCCGCAAGCACTTTTGATAAAGTACTTTTACCCGACCCATTGGGTCCCATAATTGCGTGAACTTCTCCGGCATTAATTTTTAATGAAAGCCCTTTTAAGATTTCTTTACCATCGACACTCGCGTGTAAGTTTTGGATGTTTAACATTTTTCTTCCTTTGTAATTTATTAGCCAACAGAGTTTTCTAATTTCATTTCTATTAATTTCACTGCTTCTACGGAAAATTCCAAAGGCAACTGTTTGAACACATCTTTGCAAAATCCATTTACCAGCATAGAAATTGACTTTTCAGTGCTTAGCCCGCGGGATTTTAAGTAAAAAATTTGCTCTTCAGAAATTCTTGACGTCGAAGCTTCGTGTTCTAAGGTCGCCGATTTATTTTTCACTTCAATGTACGGAAAAGTGTGAGCGCTGCTGCGGTCGCCAACCAACATCGAATCACACTGGGAATAATTGCGCGCATTTTCGGCCGAGGGCATGATTTTAACTTGGCCGCGGTAAGCATTTGAAGACTGATCAGCCGAAATTCCTTTAGAGATAATTGTGCTCTTCGTATTTTTTCCAATGTGGATCATTTTAGTTCCGGTATCGGCCTGCATGTGGTCATGAGTCAGTGCTACGGAATAAAAAGCCCCTTCCGAGTTATCTCCCTGCAGAATGACCGACGGATACTTCCAGGTAATCGCCGAACCCGATTCCACTTGAGTCCAAGAAATTTTTGAATTCTGACCGCGGCAAATTCCCCGCTTCGTCACGAAATTATAAATTCCGCCGTTTCCATTCTTATCTCCGGCATACCAGTTTTGTACTGTCGAATATTTAATTTCAGCATTTTCTAACGCAACCAATTCAACAACAGCGGCGTGCAGTTGATTTTCATCCCGCTGCGGGGCCGTGCAGCCTTCAAGGTAATTCACGTAACTGTTATCTTCGGCGATAATTAAGGTTCGCTCGAACTGCCCTGTTTCTTTCGCATTGATTCGAAAGTAAGTCGATAAATCCATCGGGCAACGAACACCCTTTGGAATATAACAAAATGATCCGTCAGAAAAAACCGCCGCATTTAAAGCGGCGTAGTAATTGTCCGAGATCGGAACCACGGTGCCCATATATTTCTTAACCAGGTCCGGATGCTTCTGTAAAGCTTCCGAAATAGAGCAGAAGATTACTCCCACTTTATCTAATTCTTCGTGATGAGTCGTTGCAATACTTACGGAATCAAAAACGACGTCAATGGCGACTCCGGAAATTCGTTTTTGCTCTTGCAGGGGGATACCCAGGCGTTCAAATGTTTTTATAAGTTCAGGATCGATTTCATCCAGCGATGTGGCTGTGGCTTTAGGCTTTGGCGCCGAATAGTATGTTAGGTCTTGGAAATTTATTTTGGGATAACTGATATGAGCCCAGGTTGGTTCCTTTAAGGTGATCCAATGCCGGTACGCTTTCAAGCGATAGTCCAACATCCATTCCGGCTCATTTTTTTTCGCTGATATTTTTTTAATAATATCTTCGTTTAATCCCTTACCAACCGTTTCTGATTCAATGTCTGTCGAGAAGCCGTATTTATATTCGTAATTTTCAGACATGCAAAACCTCACTCAAAGAAACCGACCGATAAAATTCTTGAACTTTTTTATTTAAATTAGAGATGGGACTTGTGATGTTGCAGGTTTCAGAAATCTCGCAAGGGTCATCGTTCCCTAAGCACTTTGTTAATGCCAAGTGGCCTTCAAGCATTTCAGAAAGATCATGGATAGACACATCATTTAACGAACGCGCTAACAAGTAGCCGCCGCTCGCGCCGTATTCAGCTTTTAGTAAGCCACGGGATGATAACGCCTGAAGCACGCGGGCCGTTACTTCAAACGGGATGTGCATCTGGTCAGAAACCTCTTTTGCAGAGGTTAATTCTGTTTCTGCCTTCGCACTGATATGCTTTAAAGCCATCAAAGCATACTCCATTTTTTTATTCATTTTGTTCATTAAAACCTCAACATTTACATATATTTACAATTAACATGAATTAATAATGTTATATACGTTAAAATAACTCGTATTTACTGAGAAAGTAACCTAATTGGTATTGAAAGGCAATTGAAAATTGATAGGCCTTATGGGGGGCGTCCACCTACAGAATTGCTTACTTATCGACGATGATGCCCCAAGGTTTCAAGCTTTGTGCTTCCGCAAGTTCTGGATCGGAAACGGGGCCAACAATAAAGTATTTATGCCGACGGCGCAGTTCTTCGATTAAGTCTTCGTCGTAAAATTTTTGGTTTTTAATCTTAAGAGGATGGATAATAAAATCAGCCCTGAGGTTAAGGGCCTCAATCAGTCCCATCGACTTCATCGCGGCAATTTTTAAAATTTCGGGTTGGGTCGAGCCAAATAATAAACTAGGAGCCAGTTCTTTTAATGCTTTCGCAATCCCCTCGTAGGGACTGGTCACAATAAACTGATCTCCTTTTTCAAAACCTAACGCCTTCATGCCATCAAAAAAAATAATGTGCCCGGCCTGAGCATTTTCAGACAGGTTGAAAATATATTTTTTCCCAATCAGTTTATTTTTTACATCAGCAAGTAAAATCACATCGTTTTTAATCTCTTCATATTTTGAAAAGCGTAAGGGCTTGGCTTTGGCTGGCCATACTTTTTTAGCAACCACAACCTGGCCATCTTCCGTCGATGCTAAATCTAGATATAAATTTTCGACAGAATCTAGAGCTCTTTCAACCAACAATGGTGTCGGTCTTATAAAATAAACGGGATGCTTCAGCTGAACTGCGTAATCATATAGGGGATGTTGGTAAACGGCGAAAGTTTGTGATCGCCCCCAAAACTTGATCGTCCAAAAAATAACAAAGCAAACAATTAAACTGCACGCGGTAACTAGGATAATTCGCATAGAACCTCTCAGCTACTCGTACTACAAACCGCCGCACTGGTCACCCAAATAGCGTCGCACATGGTCTTGCGCTGCCGTCATGTCCGAGACATAGCTGGCCCCTTGAATAATGGCATATTCGGCAAAAGATAAATTTTTAATTTTTTTAGTCTGCCTTAGTTTTTTCCTTTTTTCGGGATCCATTCTTAAGATGCTTTTAATCTGGGAAAGATTTTTATCCAATTCAAAATCCTCAACAACCAACTGGTGATTGACCCTTTGGCGAGAAAGGATGTAGCCATTAATCAATGAATTCGTTCCCGAGATCCCACGGTTGTAAGCTAAATAAACCAGTTGCCTTTTAATCTTATCATTAGCTACGGCGCTCAGTCTCGGGGTCTCAGAAATTAATTTCGTGATCGCGAATTGATCCAGCATCGTATGAAGGTAGTTAAAAACCATCGCGCGGTACGGATTACTTGGCAGTGAAATCATCGAGCAGCGGTTTTTTATACTAAACGCATCGACGTCAAATGATTTGACCGTACTTGAGATTCGGGCACACGAGGGCCGCGAACTGGCAAGTAGGGTTTCCTGCGTGCGGTGAAATAAATTATTCGCAATGACTTTTTTAATTCCGTTAGCTGTAAATTGCGCCATGCCTGAGTCAAAACCTGTTTTATTAATTGCATTGATGTGAAAACCACTTTCAATCATAATCTGTAAATAATAATCTTTTGGATTTAAGCTAAAGCAATCCATCACATCGTGGTAGGCGTTATAGGTTAAAGTTAAATAATTTTCGGTCATGCACGGGCGTAAAGCATTCGTGGTTGGCTTTGCTGATTCGCTTTCGCACGCAGCGTAGTGCCCTCCGTAATTTCTTTGTGCAAACTGAAAACAACTGATCGGAATCTTTTGAGTCCAATCCGCATCATGCGGACGGTAGTACTCTTCAGGCATTCTTAAAATTTGATCTTCCAGATACAGTTTGTGATCACTACGACACTGCTCAAATGCATATTTTAAGATTTTCCCACTGGAAGACGTCGACGCAGGAACACGTAAAACTTCATTTTGAATTTCTTGGTGGGAACACTGAATTAAAAAAACCAATAAGTAACTGATTAAAAAGTAACAGGTTTTCATCTTGCCGTGCTGAATTTTTCGAATTACGCTTTTGACTATGCAAAACAAAACTAATTTCCTTTTGAAAAATAAAAATATTTTATTAGTAACTTCAATTCTTACTGTAGCACGGATTGCCGGTGCTGCCCCACCCCAGACCTCGTCCAACGTCGGGGTTCAGATGGGTGGAATTGATTCTTTGTTACAAGCTAGTTTCATTGTCCAGTTGGTACTTTTGGTACTCATCAGCTTATCTATTTTGTGCTGGGCTATAGGATGGTCGAAGTATAAACAATTTAAAGCTTTGAAAGAATCCAATGATCTTTTTGATCAGCAGTTTTTCAAAATGAGCTCGCTCGATGACATGTTTGAAAAAATAAAAGCTCATCCGCTGAGCTCACACGCACGCGTATTTCAGGCGGCTTACTTGGAAATGAAAAAGATCGCCGAATCCCCATTGCTGAGTAAAAATAATCCGGCCGACACCGAAACTCCGCAACTTTTCGGTATTGATAATTTAGAACGAGCCATGCGCAAAACAATCGAGAACGAAATGTCCGATATGGAATCGCGTTTGACAGTTCTTGCTTCGACTGGCTCGACGGGGCCTTTCATCGGCTTATTTGGTACAGTCTGGGGAATCATGGGTTCATTTCATAAAATTGGTCAAACGGGTTCCGCAAGTTTAGCCGTTGTTGCTCCGGGAATTTCGGAAGCTTTAATTACAACAGCGATTGGGTTAGTGGCGGCGATACCCGCCGTGATCATGTATAACCACTGCGTGGCCGTCATCCGCAAAGAAGAAATTAATTTAAATAACTTCTCGTCTGATTTTTTAAATGTCGTCAAAAGAAATTTCTTCAAAGGATAATTGGCAAAAATGGGAATGAATACTTCAAAATCAAATTCCAGGGCCACCATGAGCGAAATTAATGTCACTCCTTTTGTGGATGTCATGCTGGTTTTACTGATCATCTTCATGGTGACGGCGCCAATGATGCAGCAAGGTATTGAAGTGAATCTTCCAAAAACGGCTTCGTCAGGAGTTGATTTAAATGAAGACCCTTTCGTTTTAACCATTGATGCTAAAGGACAGATTAAAGTCGG
The DNA here is from genome assembly GCA_043732425.1 of Bdellovibrionales bacterium. GTDB lineage: Bacteria > Bdellovibrionota > Bdellovibrionia > Bdellovibrionales > Bdellovibrionaceae > Pseudobdellovibrio. The sequence goes on along the minus strand of JAYTHR010000449.1, from coordinate 3,741 downwards.
AGACATCCGTCTGGCCGCAGATCAAATGCGTGAAAAACTAAAAGCGATTTTTAGTACCCGAAAAAATAAACAAATTTATATTCAAGCCGATAAAAAAGTAGATTACGGCGTCGTTGCCGAAGCCATGGCTGAAATCCGCGCGGCGGGCATTTTTAATGTGAACCTGATCACATTGCCGAAGGATTAGTATTGGCTGCGGAAAAAGTTCAATTTAAAAATGATTTGAATGCCGAACAAAATAAAAAGTTCAATCAAGGAATCATCGTCTCATTTGCGGTTCATGCGATCATCGCTTCGATTTTTATTTTGCAAGTTGTATTTCTAAGTCAAAGCCCGATCGATATCTCGCAAGCGATTCGCGTGGATATGGTCGGTCTTCCCGATAAATTGAAGCCCAATGAAATGCCGGCTAAAGTCGAACAGATTTTAAAAGAAAAACCAGCTCCTGAAGAAAAAGTAGCTGAGGCAACTAAGCCCGTTGAAGAAAAAAAATTGTTGCCAAAAAAAGAAATTAAAACGGACACGGAAAGTGTTAATTTAAAAAAAACCAAGCAGAAACAAAAACTGGCAGTTGAAAAATTAAAAGCGCAGTCCGCTATTGAAAAAATGCGTCAAGAGACCTTAGACGAGGAACGGCTCAAAAAGAAAACTGCGGCCGCTGCGGCGCCAGTCAAGGGGCGCGTGATCTCGGCAGGCTCGACTTTAAGTGGCTTAGATAAGCTACAAAACGATAACTATCTTCTGACCCTAGATGCCCACGTGAAACAGTTTTGGGTCTTACCGCAGTGGCTTAGAAATAAGCCTTACAAAGCCCGGGTATTAGTGAAATTTGATAGTGGCGGTCGAATTCTATCTAGCCAGATTGTTCAATCCAGCGGACAATCAAGCTACGATGAATATTGTCTTCAGGCGATCGAGCAAGCGTCACCATTTCCAAAGTTTACAGAAAAGTTTTCTGAAAAATATAGAAAAGATGGCGTCGTTTTTGGATTTCCTGAATAATTTGTTTTTTAATCAAAAGGAGTTTTCGTGAATCGTCTTTTACTTTCAATTATTCTAACCTTCTCGTATTTTGCTAGCGCTCAGCAATCCTATATTCAGGTCGGTGAAGCTAAAAGTAAAAAAAGTGTTTTAGCTTTCCCGTACTTTAATAACCTAGGCTCTAATAATTCCGGAGCCGCTACGGCTGTGGCGGCTGACATTTATTCCCTGGCTAAGAAAGATTTAGAATTATCGACTTACTTTCAAATGATGTCGACTTCAGCTTTTCTAGAAGATCCCGCAAAGACAAGTATTAAACCCGCACCTAAAGAAGTGAATGGGTTTAAATTTGAACCTTTAAAATCAGCCGGTGCCGAATTCTTGATCCGCACGGGATATTCGATCACCAATAACGAAATCGTGGTCGAGATGTTTTTATACCAAGTTTCACAATCGAAGCTTGTGATCGGAAAAAGATATAAATCAGAAATGCGACAAACGCGTCAAATTGCTCATACCCTAGCGAATGATGTTTTAGAAGCTCTTACCGGAGTTCGCGGATCATTCATGTCCAAGATCGTAACGACCAGCGACCGAGCTGGAGGCCCATCCAAAGAAGTTTTCACCATGAACTGGGACGGAACCGAAGTTGAAAAAATAAGTAATCATAAATCAAGTGCCATTTCTCCAAGTTGGTCACCGGATGGAAAAAAAGTAGCGTATTCGGTGTTCACAACTTTTATTCGAAAAGGTGCTAGTCCGCTAACTAACGTCAGCCTTTACGTTTATGACATTGCCACCAGCAAGCGCACCTTAACTTCATACCGCCCCGGAGTAAATTCGGGCGCCACTTTTTCTCCGGATGGAAAATCAATTTATTTAGGGATGTCTTTAGGTTCCGGAGCCGCGGATATTTACAAAATTAATTTAGCCGGAGAAATTATTCATCGCCTTACAAAAGGCCCCGCCGGAGCTATCAACGTGGAGCCCTCGTTGAATCCTGATGGCACCAAGGTCGCTTTTTCTTCTGAGCGCGGAGGTCGCCCCATGATTTATGTGATGAGTTCAGACGGAGCCAACGTCAAACGCTTAACCTATGACGGCGTTTACAATTCCTCACCAACATGGTCACCCGATGGAAAAAAAATTGCGTTCGCCGGACAAGCTGAAGATCATTTCGATATTTTTGTGATGAATGCCGATGGTTCTGGTTTGACACGCGTCACTTCTGCTAAAAAAGCGAATGGTCGCGGGGCTCATAATGAAGATCCTAGTTTTTCGCCTGACAGCAGATACTTGGTGTACACCAGCAATCGCACAGGAAAGAATCAGATTTTTATTTCGACAGTTGACGGATCTGAAGAACGGCGTGTCACCAATGATTCTTATAACTATTATAAGCCCAAATGGTCCCACAACCTTGAGTAGCATCCCGTCAAAACTTGACGCTTCTGTTAAGGTTGTTTAACAGTTTAAGAATGAAAACAAATACTATGAAACCAAATCGTCTGCTTATTTTATGTATCTATGTCATTGCCTTTTTTTTGATGGCTTTTACATTTCAAGCTCGCGCTGCGGGTAAAAAAGAAGCTCCAATCTCAAAAGAGAACGTCGTTGTCATCGATACGGCTATGGGAAAAATCACGATCAAGTTAAATGCTGAAAAGGCTCCGATCTCGGTCGAAAATTTTCTGAAGTATGTGGATGCAAAACATTATGATGGGACGATTTTTCACCGCGTGATGCCTGACTTTATGATCCAAGGTGGCGGTCACACCCCAGACATGAAAGAAAAGGCGACTGAGTATCCGCCCATCAAAAACGAAGCTAACAATGGATTATTTAATAAGCGAGGTACCGTTTCGATGGCCCGCATGAATGAAGTGGATTCAGCGACAGCGCAGTTTTTTATTAACGTTGTCGATAATCAGCGTTTAGATTACCAAAATCCACGAAATTACGGGTATGCTGTTTTTGGCGAAGTGACTTCGGGAATGGATGTTGTTGATAAGATTCGAAAAGTTCGTACAACAACTAAAGGCGAACACGAAAATGTTCCCGTTGATCCTATTCTAATTAAAACGATTACCAGAAAATAATTTCTAGAAAGACTTCTTCATGCACGCTTTATTCGAAACAAACGTTGGCAATTTTAAAATTAAATTATTTCCAGAACAGGCTCCAAAAACGGTAGAGAATTTTGTAGGACTTGCTGAAGGAACCAAAGAATTTACGGATGTTAAAACCGGAGAAAAAACTAAGCGTCCGTTTTACGATGGTTTAGCTTTTCACCGCGTGATCAAAGATTTCATGATTCAAGGTGGTTGCCCCCGTGGCGCCGGCACAGGCGATCCCGGATACAAATTTGCGGACGAATTTTCACCTACACTCAAACATAATAAACCTGGAATTTTATCTATGGCCAATTCCGGCCCGAACACGAATGGTAGCCAGTTCTTTATTACGGTTGTACCAACGCCTTGGTTAGATAATCGTCACACTATTTTCGGTGAAGTCACTGAAGGTTATAGTGTGGTCGAAGCGATCTCGAAAGCGAAAACAGCTCCGGGTGATAAGCCGCTCGAGCCGATTGTTTTAAAGCACGTTAAAATCGAAAAAAATTAAACCGCCTTTCAACGACTTCCTTCCTTAAGGGCAAATTCTTGATCACACCCTGTGACAGCTTTTGCCTATTCTCGAATTGATACGCCCTGACTCTTCGTAATTGCTTATAACAGGATTTGTTTTTGCAATTCTAAG
>JAYTHR010000448.1:0-3196 GCA_043732425.1 Bdellovibrionales bacterium | reverse complement strand
GTCTTAAGTTTCCATTGCGATCAACTGAGGGCGCAACGATATCTAAATAGCCGTCTTGATCAATATCCTGAAGCGCTAAATTTGTCGAATTTTTATCTAAAGTAACGTAAGAATCCGCATCATCCGCCAAATCAAATTTCTGCATAAACTTTTGTGTGGTCGTCACCGGATCAATTTCATAAACTTCAATTTGAAGTCCTGAATTATCTTTAACTTTTAAAATCAAAAGCTGATTCTGCTGTGGAGAAAAGAAACCCGTTATTTTGGCTAAAACTATGCGGCGCTGAAAGTGAAGCAAGCTGTTTAATTGCGTTCGGACTTGGGGAATAAAAGTTAGGGCTGTAAATCCGATGGCTAGCGCGACAAAAAGAAAAATTACTTTTGTTTGACGAGTTTCAATATTTTTTTCAGTTGCTTCCATCGGGTGTTAGTTTGGTATACTTCCAAACATGGGTCAAATAAGTCGTGAAGAATTTTACCAGCTGATTGAATCCAGAAAATCAATTCGGCAATTTAAGAAAGATCAAGTGCCACACGAAGTTCTTGAGCGGGTTTTAACGGCTGCTTTACATGCGCCCTCGGGAAAAAATCGTCAGAATTGGCGTTTTTTCGTAATCCAGGGAAAGAAACGGGACGAGTACCTGAAATATTCTCAGAAGTCTTGGCTAGGAATAAAAGATATTCTGCAAAAAAAGCTAAAGCCTTCTTTGTATGATTTCACTGAGCGGTTTTTTTACACTTTAGGCGATGCTCCCGTAGTGATATTCGCCTATTCCCATAATTCTGCCGAAGAACGCTACCATACAAGTATTGGCAGCGTTTATATGGGTGTGGAAAACCTGAACTTAGCTTGCTTAGTTGAAGGGTTAGGAAGCTGCACGATGGGAGCACCACTAGAAATTAAAAAAGAAGTGGACGAATTTTTAGAAGTCGATCAACTAGAAGACTACAAAACAGGTGAACTGGAACTGTTGTGTGCCGTGGTTCTGGGATACCCCGATCACCAGCCTCCGAAAGCTCCGCGCCAAGTAGAAGGTCGCATTACTTGGCTTAAATAAGCTGAATGAAATCAGAAATTGTAAAAGTTGTTCGAAGAGCCTTTTTAATTGTGTAATTTCCCCAACTGATTGACCTTTTTGCCGTCCTTTGACATACCCTTAACATGCTTACCTCTGTTCCGACGCCTCAAAGGATTCATCCTTTGGCCGCACTTAAGAATAATCCATTTGTTTTGGCCCCCATGGCTGGAATTACGGATCATGCATTCCGCAGTTTTATGAAAAAATTAGACGCGAGTGTTGTTGTTACGGAATTAGTTAGTGCTACAGGCATCGAATATAAGTCAGAACGAACTTTATCTTTAATGAGCTTCGACGAAATTCAGCGCCCAATTGGAATTCAACTTTTTGGCGAAGATCCTGAAATTATCGCGCGAGCGGCTCAAGTTGTGGAATCTCACGGCGCCGATTTTGTGGATTTAAATTTTGGATGCCCTGTTCCCAAGGTTGTAAAAAAAGGGGCGGGGTCGGCGATGCTTCGGGATCTTCCGATGATGAAAAAAGTTTTACGTGCTTGCGTGGAATCTGTAAAAATTCCGGTCACTATAAAAATTCGTACTGGTTGGGATTCAACTTCACGAAACGCGATCGATGTTTGTAACTTAGCACATGACGAAGGTATTACCTGGGTGGCTATTCACGGACGCACGCGGGCCGCTGGGTATTCAGGTCTAGCGGATTGGGATTTTATTACCGATGTGAAATCGAAAGTAAAAATTCCGGTTTTAGGTAACGGAGATCTTGTCACTGCACAAAAAGCTGTGGATCAATTAAAAAATTCGGGCTGTGATGGGGTCCTGATCGGTCGGGGCGCTTTGAAAAACCCGCTTATATTTGCTGATGCTTTAAGCCTTTGGCGTAACGAGCCACTTCGGGATGACCTGAAGCGAAATTATAGCAGCATCTTTAGGGATCTAAATTTGGCGATTCGAGCCCAAAGTTCGCCCCATATTACGAACATTCAGCTTAAAAAATTTGCTTCTTGGTTTTCTACGGGATATGCTGGCGCCTCTGCTTTCCGAAAAACAATTTTTCAGATCAAGGATAATGACGAAGTACTGTCATGTGCGTTAACCTTCTTCGGTTCAATAAAAAATATGGAGCAGGAAGATACCAGCCATGAAGATTTCTTGATGGGTGGTCACGGTTAAAATCCGAAAGTTAATTTTTTTTACAGTTAACTGAAAGTTAATTTTTTATAGTTTAGTGAAAGTTAATTTTTTTATATATAAATGTTTTAAGTTGCACCGTTAATAAGATGAAGAAGGAAAAAAAATGCAAGATCCAAAGAAAATCAGAAATATCGCCATCATTGCGCACGTCGATCATGGCAAAACAACTCTCGTAGATCACTTGATCCGACAAGCTGGAACTTTCCGAGAAAACCAAGCAGTTGAAGAACGTTTGATGGATTCTATGGATCTTGAAAAAGAACGCGGAATCACGATCGCGGCGAAAAATGCTTCGTTCACTTATAAAGATATCAAAATTAATATCGTCGATACTCCGGGACATAGTGACTTCGGCGGAGAAGTTGAGCGCGTGTTAAACATGGTGGATGGCGCGATCTTACTTTGTGATGCGTCTGAAGGACCACTTCCGCAAACACGTTTCGTTTTGAAAAAAGCTTTAGAACAAAATATTAAAGTGATCGTGGTCATCAATAAGATTGATCGTTCAGATGCGCGTATTCAAGATGTTCATAACGAACTTTTTGACTTGTTCATCGATCTGGATGCGAACGAAGAACAATGTGATTTCCATACGATTTACGCGATCGCGCGTGAAGGTATGGCGACATTAGATCCAAATGTGAATACCGGAAATTTAAAAGCACTTTACGATGCTATCGTGGAATTAGTTCCGCCTCCGACAATTAAAGAAAATGAACCATTGCAGTTGATGGTTTCTAACGTGGGTTATAATGATTATGTCGGTCGTTTGGCAATAGGTCGTATGCGAGCCGGTACTGTTAAAGTGGGCGATGACATTCTTTGTATTCAAGAAAACCAGCAGAAAAAAATTAAAGTCAGCGCGCTTTTCCAGTATTATATCAATTCCCAAGTTCCAGTAACCGAAATTGGCGCCGGAGATATGGCGATCATTGCGGGTATCGAGGATTTCACAATCGGTGATAC
>JAYTHR010000447.1:0-10485 GCA_043732425.1 Bdellovibrionales bacterium | reverse complement strand
AAAGACGAAAGAAATCCAAAGTAAGATCTTGTGGTTTCGCTCCACGCAGTTCGAGGAAGAACATCTGTTAACCATTAAGAAATCAGAAGTTGAAGCTCCTGCAGGTTCTTCCGTGGAAAATAAACCCATTCAAATCGTGACGTACCGAAAAGGGGAATTGCGCGGTCGCGATATCTTGGGCTTCGGTCTTGATGTTGCCGATGGGTATTTACAGCAGCAACTTAAAAATAATGCGCCATCACTCAGTCAGAATTCGCAGAACCCGTCGCAGATGCCTTTCGGAAATGCGGAATGGCGTATGATCAGGTCAGATACGGAACTAACCCAGGACCGCGTTGGAGCTTTACCCTCGGTCTCTATCATAGAACATGTCTGGGGTGGCTGGAGTCTGACAAAAGCAAAACTGGATAAAATATTATTACAAGTTAAAGAAAATATGAAGGGGACGCAGTTCGCGGATTATCCCCTTCTTCCGGAAGGAGCTTTAGCTCAAGTGACTAAAATTGATTTTTTTCGCGTGACGTCTCATTTGACCCTGTTGCCAGTCGCTTTTGATAAAATAAAAGATTTAATTTTAGCGCCAGAGGCCAAAGATTTAGCGACGGATAAAGCAAGATACTTAGCGCGATTTTTTCAGAAAATTAGCGAATTAGGTGGAAAGGCTAAACCACAGGATAAAGCTCTATTTAATAATTTGATGCGTATTTTTGGTAACGGCGACGAAAAAAATGGTTATTTGAACTACCTGAATCAGTGTCAGATGAACAAAAACAATGACTATACTTACCAGTGGCTAAACGGAACGGGTTACGAGTGTCTCGAGCCCTGGGTTGAAAAGTTACTGAAATTGTCGCGTTCTTATCCCGAAAATAATTTGCGAGAACAGAATCGCTGGATGACCGAAGTCCTATTTGTTCTGGATGAAAAAATCCCGCAGTCTTATCTTCTGAATGAACTGGGGAAAGAAAAATTTATTTACTACGTCGAAGTGACCGGATTTCGCGCGGGCGACGAAGATGGTGACGACGGCTCTTACGTTTCGAATGTTCTCGGAGAGCCCGCGAAGAAATCGGATTACGCCAATGGCTTAATTAGCATTTTTTCACAAAAGTCGAAAATTATTCCTGTCGAACTGGACCGAACTCAAGGGAGTTTCCAATGAAAAATTTAATTTATTTTTTACTTACCTTGTGCCATTTCAGTGCGCGTGCTGAATCGCTAGCTCACGAAAATTTGCGCTGGGGTCTACTTAACCAAGGACAAACGATCCAGATCGATTTGAATCCATTGCAGTCTTATCGCTTGCAGGGACTTCCCGGTGAGGACATTCATTTGGCTCCTGCGAATAAAAATACCAAGTTCAAGAAAATTAAAGTGGCCATTCTTGATACGGGAATCGACTACAGTCATCCCGAATTAGCGCCGCTGATTTACCGTAATGAAAACCAATGTCAGACGTTACAAAAATTAAAGTCGTGCCTACAAATTAAGGGCGAAACCAATGCGGCCACCTGTCGCAGCGATATTTTAGTCGCGGCTCCGAATGTCTATCCCGGCGATTGCCAAGGGTGGAGCGTGATTAATAAAGATGTGGCTAACACCCCAAATAATATTATCGGCAGGCCTGATTTTACAGATACGATTGGTCACGGAACTCACGTTGCGGGAATTATCGCTTCGGTCACAAGAAATATTGAAATCATTCCTGTTCAGGTGATCACGGATGCACCGAATCAGCCGATCAAGCCGTTCAGTATTGATTTATCGCCTACAGAAGATGTGCGAAATGGTTTCGTTGATGAGAATAATCTCAGCGAGCGTATAGCGCGGGGAATTATCTACGCCATGAATGCCGGAGCGCAAGTCATCAACTTATCTTTAGGTTGGCCCGAGGCGCAAGATTCAGACATTATGAAAGACGCCATCATCGAAGCCCAAAACCGTGGAATATTGATTGTGGCCGCTGCCGGAAATGATTCAACGACGTCATTACTTCGTCCGTGTCAGTACAAAGGTGTTATCTGCGTGGCCGCACACCGACCCGATGGAGCCATTTCAAGTTTTTCAAATTTTGGATATGCCGTTGATATTGCGGCGCCAGGCAGCGAAATTTTGTCGACGATTCCGATGAATCACCGCTCGATTCGATTGGCAGGCTTCAAAGGTTATGACTACTTATCGGGGACGTCGCAAGCAGCCCCTTACGTCACCGGAGCTATTGCAGATATGTTATCCCGCGGAGTTCCGTCTGCAGAAATTTATCCACGCCTAATTTTAGGAGCGCGTAAAGTCAAAACGGAAAATAATGTGATTCAAGGCCCAGTGAATTCACCGGGTCTTAGCGTGAAATCAAAATCAGCTTATACAAAAAATTTGCTTTCGGGTTTATTAGATATCCAAAATAGTTTAAACGCTACGGAACAAGTCTTAATTTTACCAGCCGATAAAGAGGCCCAACTGATTCGGTGGGATCGAAAGGCCTTGGATTTAAATTTTGAACTCAAATTAAAAAACTTTTGGAAATCTGTTTCTCAGCAACAAATAACGATCGAAGTGAAACCCACAAATTCAGATCTAATTTATCCTGAAGTTTCTTCCATCCAAGTTGTCGGTGGGTTAGAGGCCTGGGATTCGCAAGAAGAAAAGGTTGTGCAAATCGGATTGCATATTCGTGACCGTCAGCAGGCCTATCAATCACGATTACCCAGTGAACTCAGTTATTTGGTTACGGTCAAGATCGATGGGAAAGTCAGTCGCCAATTTGAAATTCAAGCGGAAGTGATCGTCGGTGTTGTGAAAACGATGTCAGACCCAGAAATGATTAAAATCCCAATTCAAGGGTCCCTTCCACAGGGGGTATCTTTAAGCCTATTTGATGAGGTCTATGATGATCACCAGGCGGCCCGAGATTACTTAATGGTTGGTGCTGATCCCAAAAATAAAAACGAGGTTCAGTTGGGATTAAATCAATTCGTCAATGGAATGTACGTGATCGGAGCTGTGCAAAGTTATAAATTTGATGGAGTTTTTGAGAATTCAGTTCTTCAACAAAAAATTAGAATTGATCTGGATCAGACTGGTCGCAGCGGATATCTAGTTCGATTTATTGAATACCCTGATTCGTCGTCTAAAGCTTTTCGGGTCGGTGCCTACACCGATCATTTTTACATCTTTGATGAGCAAATGAAATTAATGAATTACGTGAAGTTTAGCGATCCCCGGGCGCTGATCCCATTTAAATTTCAATGGATGAAAATCGGAAATAAATTGCGTCCAGCTTGGGTCGGTCGCGGTCAGGAAGTTCGTGCGCAGTGGGACGTTTCAGATCTTTGGACCCGAAAAGGATCTGAGGACGTGAAGACACCTTCGGACATACATTTTTATTATCTGAATGAAAAATTTCAAATCGAGCAAGTCGCTAATCCTGCTAATTTTAGAATTGTCGATTTTATTCAAACGAATCTTCAGCAAGTGAAGTCGGGGATAGTCTCTGTTTTGTTAGCGAGAAATCTGGGAACAGACTTTAAACCATCTTATTTAAATTCATTTTCGCTTGGAAAAATTACGGATGGACAGCTGCGTATTCAGAATGCCATGGACAGCGTCAGCTCGACGCTGAATTACCGCAACTTAGTCGACACTTACAAAGACAGTTCGTTCAATTTAACAACCAGTGCGGATGAATTTCGCGGAACTATGTGGTATGGTTTAGACGCCCACCAACAGCAGCGTGTGACTCTGATGGATGGAACTCAGACAAAACTACTAGACAAAATGATCAGTTCGCAACGAGCCGTCTTCGATAATGCATTGATGATTCGTGCTGGTTTTCAATCGGCGACGCGGGCAGGTGTTTTTCTAATCACGAATAGTGAAATTGAATACCACGATTTAAAATCAAACCAAGTCGCCAGCCGCAGTTTAAACCGCTATTCTTTTTACGGCGAATCGGCGTTCGTGGAATTGCAATTTCCAATTACCTTAGTGGACAGTCAGACAAAACAAGAAAAACTCCCTGCTTTGCTAAAGACTGAAGGCAGCGGTTTAAATCGGGGCCACAAAATCGTGGCTCCGGTTATAGGTGCTGCCAGTTTAAGCCCCGTGATTATTTCTCCTGCAAAGCTTCGGTTAAAAACTGAAAAAGGGTGTCGGGCTTTAGAGGCTCCAGTTTTCCTAGGACAGGCCTCTGGCTATGCGATGGACTACTATTGTGGAGATCAAATATTAAGAGTTCAGTTAAAATATTAGGCTTTTTAGTCTACTGAAACCAAGTGGGTAAAATGTACCCGCTTGTTATAATAGTCTGCCCCCGGTTCTAAATTGGTGTCATAAAGCATTGTCACGCTTTTTGCTTTACGACATTTGTCCAATAAAAAAAACCAAACGGGGGAAATTATGACACTAAAAAGTATCAGCAAGCAATTTTGCTTAGCAGCGAGTTTAACGTTAACACTATCTTTATTCACGGCTTGCGGTGGTGGTGGCGGTGGAGATAGCACACCAGTCAACGGTGGAGGAACTCCAAGCCAACCAAGTTCTTCGGATATTATTCGATATCCTTATGAAACAGTCTACGGTGATGTTTGCACGACATCTCAACCAACTCCAGGATGCACTTTTTCTCGCCAAACAGGAAAGAGAATTACAGTTTCTGCAGATCCTACTTATAATAGCAAAGGTTTCGGAACAGATGATCTTTATTATGTAAAATTTGATTCTAGCGGACGAGCTAGTGTCTACGATGATCTTGGAAATTTTAAATATTTCGCTAACACAAATCAGTTCGCAGGATATATTTCGGGAACAACAATCGGCGTGGGAACTACCGGTGCTTTCTGGGAAAACGTGACCGCTAAAACGTATTGGCTGGGAAAAAACGGAGTTCTTTATAGCGCGAACACATCCGCTTCTAATTATGGAAATGCGATCAATAATAAAGAAGCAAATAAGGCTAGCGACGGAAACTCGAAAGCTTTAAAATCAGAAGCTAACATTAAATTAATCAAAGCCGGTGCAGAAAAATTAGTAAAGTCTTATGGTTTAGCTCCAGATAAAGCGGTTGCTGTGGCTTCTGCTTTAAATTCTTGGGCCGTTATGGGTGCCGAGCGTGGAAAAGTAACTGAATCTGATATGGATAAAACTTTTAAAACCGTATTCGGCGTGCAGTTTAACGAAGCTTTGGCGTCGTTCAAAGATTTTAGTAACGGGGATGTTTCTTCAGCTCGTGAATTAACAAATCGTTCAGCAGCAGCCTTGGGATTAAAGCCAGATCAAGCTCAAGAATTTATCAAGGGCATGTACAAAGGCGCTTTAACTCAATGGGGTTACGACGTAAACCAAGTTAAATGGTAAAGTAAAAGTTAAGCTCATCTCAAAGTTAGAGAAAAGAAAAAGGATCTCATCACGAGGTCCTTTTTTTATTTAGAAGTACAAAATCATCAGTGCACGGGCACCGAATCCAGATAAACTTGTGGCTTGCGTGGACGCAGTGACTTGTTGAAAGTCTGCGAAACTTTCTAAGCGAAGCGCGGTCGTCGAGTGATTTGGAAAGTAGGAAAAAAATGCGCCAGCATTTAAGTCGACCAGACTAGCACTTCCCCCATTTTTTTGAGTCGAACCCAACATAAGCATCGTGAACAGCCCATAGATAAAGGCCCGTGAATCACGATTAGTGATTAAGTTATAATCGAAGTACCCCCCACCCGAAAAATCAGTTTGGCCTCCGCCACCTTGATCCAAGAAAGAAACTTGCGCGGCTAAGCCTAATTCAAGAAAAGAAAAATTCCAGCCGTAGCGACCTTGAACCGAGAAGTTGGTTCTTTGCACAATGCTGGAATTGAAAGATGAAAAATTCATTCCCAGACTAAAAGAATTTTGCCGCGATTTAAATCCCTGAGCCGAATAATCAACACTGACGGCCATCGGTGTGCTATCGAGGTCGTATGTTTTTCCTTCTTCAAGCGGTATCGTACTTTCAATTAAAGCCGAGTTTCCTTTGACCTTTTTTATTTTTATCTTTTGAGCCAGTGCCGTACCCGAGAAGCAAAGAACGACCGCTATTTGAAGTAACAGGATTGAGGAAGGTGATTTGTTCAACATTGTCTTATTATGAGAATATCTGCGGATAAGCTCAAGTCTAGGTTCTTCAGAGCCGATCCGATAGCTAGGGGGACTAATATGTCTTGGGGTGATATTCCAGAATGGGCCTACGAATCAGTAGGGTCTTTATTGCAAGCATTAAATACAGTTGAACCCTCTACCTACCAGCACTGCTTACGCGTTGGCGAATACTGCCGGAAATTATCGATTGAAATTGGCCTGAACGAGTACGAGCAAAAAGTGGCTGAGTTTTCTGGTCTTCTGCACGACATTGGTAAAATTGGAATCGATAAAGACATCCTGCTGAAGCCGGGGAAGCTGGATCCAAAAGAAATCGATATTATGAAAAGTCACAGTATCATGAGCGAAAAAATAATTACTCCATTAAGCGCTCATCCTTTTTTTAAACAAATTCTTCCCGCGGTGCGCGGTCATCACGAACGTATCGATGGTGAAGGTTACCCGGACAAACTAGCGGGCGAAATGATTCCGCTCACTTCACGCATTATTCTAGTCGTGGACACCTACGATGCTATGGCTGAGAACAGAGTCTATCGTAAGGGCTTACCGGATGAAGTAATTTGCTCAGAAATAAAAAGATGCACGGGAACACAGTTCGATCCACAAATTGCAAAAGCCTTTTTAGAAGCTCATAGTAAATGGAAAAAAACTTCAGACGCCGAAACACAACATCACATCATCCGCCGCGTAGCTTAAGTTTTATCTACGCCAGCTGTATTTAATTTATTCGGCGCAGTTTTTATTTTTTAAGTCGAACTGCGGTTGGTACTTTCGAAAATTTTATCGGCGGATTTAGCAATAAAGCCGTGATAAAGTTTTCCATCCACCATCGGATATCTTTTTGCAAATTCATAGTAGCAGGCAGGAGTCGAGTAAATGCCATTGCCAAATTGCCATTGAATTTCCCCGGCCATTGTCGAGCTTTGCTCAAGAAGTTCTGTCGGAGTTCCCTTAATTTCACCGCCCGATGAATTTAATTTAATTCCATTCCCTTTCAGGAAATCATTTACTTTTTGCAGCTGAGAGAAGTTTCTTAAGTGATTAACGCTGACGGTAAAATGATTCGGACGAAATCCAAAAGCATAAACCCATGACGCATATTCGCTTTCGGTGGCTAATTTTAAATAGGTCGCGTGGTCTATATTCCAGTGCCGTCCGCTAAAACAAAAATCTTCGGAATTGATTTTATCAGTTTGAATTTTTTGAATACAATTCAAGACCGTCTCTTGGATATACGGCGATACTTTTTCTAGTTCTAGTTCGGAAATAAATATTTTAGGCAAATCGAATTCAGGATGCTGAAAGTGCTGAGCATATAATTTCTTTTCCTTGAAAAAATACTCTCCACCCTTTTGATAACCTAACTGTAAAAAGGGTTTGGCCAAAGACTGTATCCCTAACTTAGGATGATTAAAGGTTCGTAGCGCAATGTGATCATTTACAATGGTTTCGCCAGCGTGCTTAAAAAGATTATAAATTTTTTGAGCCTGCGGATTGATAAGAATATAATCTGCCCACATTTTAAGCAGCATTTCATTTGCTTTTTCTGACTGTTTCATGGTTTTTCTCCGTTTGCTGAGACTATTCTTTAGCCTAAAGAATATGGGACTTGAACACCAGAATTTATTACACTTTTTCAAAGTAAAAGTGCCCATCTGCGGCAAATTATTGACTCCATTTGCGGCTCATTGTTCATAGAGAGTCATGCATGCATTTAGTCTGTTATTTTCGATAGCCGTCCAGCTGTTCGCTATCGTTCCATCTGTCAGTGGGGCTCAGGACTCAGGTTTCGTGTCGTCTTCCGTTAATGTGTCCGGAGCTTCATCACAAAACACCTCCGTCGAGAAAGTAACTCGCGAAGCGTCTAATTTAAACATCGATTTTTCATTACTAGGAATTCAATATTTGTCGGCTTCCGAATCTGATACTGCCTTTCAGCAAAAGGCGCAGGTAGAATTAGGATATAAAAATACCTATCAATCATTTGATTTGGGTTTAAATGTTTTAGCGGGCAGTTTTTCACTGCCGCGCAGTTCTTATTTTGCGCTGCCGGAAGCCTACCTCGGAAAATCATCTGAAAATCATAAGAATTTTTTAGCAGTGGGACGTAAAATTCAGAACTTTAGTCAATTAGATCAACAATTAAATTTAGGCCTTTATAACTCCTATTTTTCAAATGATTTTATTGAATACAAAACTCAGGGGTTGGTGGGACTTCACACCGGTTTGCAGAACTCATTTTTTGGCATGAACGCAGGCTACTATCCGTATTATCTTCCGAACCAAGGGCCCCAGCTTTATGCTGAAAATGGCGCGATCAGAACTTCAAACAGATGGGCCCAGCGACCGCCCACGCAGTTTCAGTTCGGCAATCAAAACAGAGAAATTATTTACACGATTAGGGATTATGATATTAAAGATATCATTAACCATTCAGGATATGCCGTATCCACGTTTCTTGGATTTTCTGATGAGCGACCGTGGGTTAAGGCCAGCTATTCACGAAAGCCGATCTCGGAAATTCCACTGTCCCGCGACACCTACGGAACGGTCGTTAATTTTAGCGGGCAGGTGAAACTTTCTCCGGTTGTCACCTACAGCCAAACGAAATCTCTGGATTTGAATCTGGATAATTCAATTTTTAAAACCACGTTCAGCTACCTTGAAGATCAGCCTGAAAATACGGTCGCGGTCGAAAATGAAACTTTACAAATACTAGAGCCCTTGAAAATTTATGGCGCCTGGTTCTCTGTTGATTTCTCGAACTGGTTGGGCCGTTCTTTAATCAGCGAAGTCAGTTACAGTGAAATTTACGGCGGGCAGATTAAAGATCTTTTAGCAGACGGGCGTCCCAGTTTATTTACTTTCAGTTCGCAAAGGACTTTGTTTAAAAAGCCTCTTTCGTTCAAAGTTCAAACCGAATTATTTTCTATACGGAGCAGGCCGCTTGTGACCTCCGTGAAGTGGACGTACGATGAATTCTATAAGGGATCTTTATTATCTGGATTAGTCAAATATCAAGCGCTGACAAAAATGAATCTGAATATGGGCTTTGATTTTTTGGGTGTTGAAGACGAGACGGCTAACAGCGACCATTTTTTAAAGTCAAATCAAGCGAATAGTCGAGTTTACGGTGGATTAGATTATGCGTTTTAGATTTCAGATAAAGGCCATCGCAAAATATCTCGTTCTGCTTTTGACGTTATCCGCGACGGTCAGCTGCGGAATTAAATTCGGACAGAAAAATGAACCACGGCCGCCGGCTAAAGTGGAAAGTGTCAAGTGCCTTGAACTTTCGATTAAAAACTTAAAAGCTTATCTTGTGGGTGATGCCAGTGACGATCAAGTTGCTGATTCGATGCAGTGTTTGCAAGATGTTTTTGCCGCCTTCAAAGAAAATATTCGCGGAGAAAATAAAGACAGTTACACGGCACGAGAAATTGCCACCTTTGTTGAAAGCAATTTTTTTAGTGATCCCGGATTACTTTCAGATAAATTTCTAGATCAGTTGATGAATTTAAAAGTGGCGCTGCTCGGTGGCAATTCAAAATATATTAGAAAAACCGAGATCGATAAAATATCTAATCTGATCGCCATACTAAAGCCGAATTTAGTTCAAATTAATAAATCGATGAAAATTTTAACTTCAAATTGGACTTTAGAGCTTCAGCCTCACGCCGCGGACGAAAAAGAAACTCAATTTTTAAATGCTAAAAAAGATTTAAATAGCCTCATACAGAAATTAAGTCAGGAATTTATAAAAACTGGAAATGCATACAACATTGATGACTTGATGAATTTAGTCAAAGAAGGCGCGATCTTAACGAAAGCCGATAGTTCAACGCTCGAGGTTATCGAAAGAGCTCGGCCCTTCGTAAAAGCATTTAAAACCACCTTGATCGGCGGCAATTATTCTTTACAAAATGATGAATGGATTCGCCTAGGCTTAATTCTAAACGAAGGGCTTTTTCAAAAACTGCGGTATGAATATTTTTTGAAAGATTTAAAACAAGACGACGTTGAGCTGAAATGGAGCGGCTACGAAAAAATGGCTTCTGATTTGTCTGGCCTTTTAGAAACGCTTTTAGTCAGTAAACAAACCCAAACTCTTTCTAATTTTGAACTTTACGAACTTTCAAATACGTTACGTCTCATTAATCCCGATTTTTCTTTGTCGCTGACTTTATTTGACAGTTTAGGTCACGTTAAAGTTATGCTGCTGGGTGATAGCCCATCGGGCCGGTTAGGGTGGTCACGCAGTGACTTTGCGACATTAAGACAGAAACTTCCTGTTTTGTTCCGACAGCTGTCATTAATCGTCACGACATATGGTGCTTTGCAAAGTGACACGAAAGAATTTCGATC
>JAYTHR010000446.1:0-3222 GCA_043732425.1 Bdellovibrionales bacterium | reverse complement strand
TCAGAATCAAGTCAGGTAGCAAATCTCGGGTGGGCTATCAATCCAGAGTTTCAAAGTAAGGGCTATGCGACTGAAGCGGCGCAAGCTTTGGTGGCGTTCGGTTTTCAAAAGCTCAATCTTTCAGTTATCTACGCAACTTGTGATACCCGCAACACGTCCTCGTACAAAGTAATGGAGAAGCTTGGAATGAAGAAAGTAGGCTTCATTAAGGGCGCCAAAGAAATTAAAGGGCACATTCGAGATTCTTATCGCTATGAAATTTTGGGACTGACCGAGCTGAAATAAATGTTTCGATCAAGACTAAAGACTTATGCCACCTTCTTCTGCTGGACTTGCTGGAAAGCCTGTCAACTGTTGAGATTAAATTTGGACGTATTTACACTAACATGGCTAAATTTTTTTTAACGCTTATTTTTGTTTGTTCTTCAGTTTTTTATGCACACGCTCATGCTGAGAAATTTTCGGCAAAAGAAATGGCAGCTAATATGGCGGGGTGTAGAAAAGCGTTAAGTCAGGCCGATGCGAAAATAGATCGCAAAGATATTGAAATGCTTTGTAGCGATCCTTACTTGACTGGAAAACCTAATGAATCAAAAGCTGATAAAGCTCGTCGAATGAAATTAATTAGTAAGACGGATGACGCTAAGGCAAAAATGATGTCGCAATATACTCAGTCTAAAGAAATTGTTAAACCATGTTTTGATGCTGTCCTATCTACAGAGCCGGGTAAGGATCTGAAAGATGTGAAAATGCTTTGCTTAAATCCTTACTTAACGCCTGAAACAGGTGAATTGGATGAAGATCGGGCTCGAAGAATACGACGAATTAAAGAGAATGAAGCATTTATGGAGCGAATGTTGGATAAGTTTGTTGTACCTATTGATAGTGGTACAAAAAAGTTTAACTCAGCTGGTGCGGTTAGATAAAGATTATTTTCGCAGTTTAATTAAATATTTTAAGTTTTAAATATAGGGTGGATTCAAGTTACATTGGACCCGCCCTTGTCGCATTATGATGTTAATTTGATTTTTGTTCTCTGAAAATACTGTTTGTTCTCTGAAAATACTGTTTGTTCTCTTGTAATAACCGTCATGCTAAACTTTCAAATAAGTAAAGAAATTTCCTAAAATATTAATCGATAAATAAAATGGCTTTACATCTCTTAAAATTTCAAAAGGCATTGAAGCGCGTTTTTAAGAACGAATCTTATCTTTATCTTGCTGTTTGAATTTAAGGCGCGCGAATCTCTAACAGATAAGTTCGAGTTTCACCCGCGGAATCCTTGACGTAGCTTTTATATGTATAGGCAGGAAATCGACCCGAATCGATAGCGGATACCCATGCGCCATTGATATAAGACCAGTCTTCATTGGGCAGTTTCTTGAAATCAGCATCGCTACATGAAGATCGGCCCACAATTTCGATGCAGCCGTAAGTATCGTTTTCCGTATAACCTTCAACTCGTCCCTGTAAAATTTCGCCTTGTGTGAAAATACCGTTTCTTAAGACACCACTGACCGAAAAAGTTATTTGTTTCTCAGGCGGCAGAGGCGGTAGTGTCGGAGCTTCTTTCACTTCACAACTTGGAGACAAACAATTGGCCTCATAAGCTGGACTTTCATGAGGTGCCAATTTTAAAAGACGGCGCATATCTTGATACATGTTATTATGGGCAACTCCAGGGCGTACCCACCTTGACTTAGATTTTCCGTTCACGGCGTTAAACCATTCTAAATTAGACGCCAAAATCCACGGCCCAAAGCCGCGAGTCACCTCGTCAGCGCCCATGATGGTGTGAATGTGAGTATTAGGATAAACAGTTTTACCGTCTTTTAAAATGGAAACTCGATCTTCTGCGCCTGCGGCACAAATACTTGTATTGGGGTCTCCGAATGTCCAAGTATTCACTAAGCCCGATAAAAATTTAATAGAATCTTGCGTATTTAAATGAAAACCCGAAGGTGATTGGTCACTGCAAGCATTTCGCAAATCCGGCAGGAAAGGACCCATTTGAAAAACCACGCGGTCAAAATATTGATCAGCTTCGTAGTGAGCCATCGCAAAAGCAGCTATCATTCCGCCGTTACTTCCGCCTAAATAATTTAAAAAATCACCAACAACAATGCGCTGTTCAATTATGACCTGCAGCGCCGCCTGAAAAGCTGCTCCCGACGATTTGTATCCCCCAGCATGCGTCCAGTAACCGCCATATCCGGGTGCACGATTCGGAATATCATCGAAGCTTAATTGAATTACGCGAACTTGATCCAGGTCGCTGAGTTCATCCATCATTTGTTTTGAAGGTGGGTCTGCTCGTGATTGGCCTTTTCCATCTCCGCCAATTGCCATCAAAACAGTCCCTCGAGACGCCAGGTGCGGACGACTCCAGCTTAAGCTAATTTTGTAGCTTAGGCCTTCACTTGTAACCACTGTTGTATTCAAGCACTTCCATCCGGCTAAAGTGACTTCAGCACAGTCCAAAGCCTTTTGATCTAATACAAAGGATTCACTCGCAAATTTCTGCGACGCTACGAATTTAATTGGAAAAGAATTGCGCGCGAAAGGTTTAGAAATATTTACGGGACTGCAGTTTTGAAAAATTAAAGTTAGCGCAATTACGATAGTCGATATAGAAAAAATTTTGAGATAAGAAGGTTTCATCTACCACCTTATCGGTAATCCTAAAAATCACTTAAAGAAATAAAGGATGAAGTCTCATATTGAGGCTTTAAGGTCGACTTATTTTTCAAATTAAACGGATCTCAGAATAACAAAATTGGCTTTTTAGCGCTTAATCCGAGAAGTGTTTCGTGAAGATTTGATAACAAACCTTTGACCCACTTAGTTCTTAATGGGTGGACCCAACAAAACGTTGCATTTTTGATGAAATTAAAAAAAAATGAAAGCAAGGAAAATTAACCACCAAACGAGGAGATCACATGAAAGCATTATTAATTCTAGCATCTTTAATTACGGCACAGCTTGCTGGAGCTTACCAAGTTACGGGTCCTGTACTCGAAGTATCTGACTCTAAAATCGTTGTCCAAAAAGGCCAAGAGAAATGGGAACTGGCTCGCTCTGCTGCAACAAAAGTAAAAGGCGATGTTAAAGTTGGCGACAAAGTCACCGTAGAATACACAATGGCGGCCACTGACATCACTGCAAAACCGGCGAAAAAAGGTAAGTAGTTTTATTTTTTAACGTGGGCCGTGTTCATTAAAT
>JAYTHR010000445.1:0-10562 GCA_043732425.1 Bdellovibrionales bacterium | reverse complement strand
AAACTAGTCCAGATTTGTGATATAATCGGACTCAAAAAGGAGCAGTTATGGCCCGTAAGAAGTTTTCCCCAGAATATATTATTTCATCACAAGGCGGTGAAGTTCAAGTTGCCGAAAATGGTGAAGTTGCAATACAAAAAGCTAACCAAGGTCATTTCGACGTGATTTTAATGGAGCCGTCTACGAGGATTACTTTAGTAAACCGATCACCGCAGATCAGCTAATGAAAAAGATTGGTCAGTGGTATGGTCCGATGAAAATTGGCAAAGAGTTTTCAGTTTGAACACAGGCGCCAACGATTGCCCAGCCTGAAATTAAAAAGTGTACTTTCTAATTTGCTGGCCTATTTTGAAATAATGACAGAATTTAGTGACGTCGAAGAATCTTATTTCTTTTAGTCCCGTTTCGGTTTAAAAACTAACAAGAAAATCACTTGGAGTTGTTATATGTATGCGTATCTATTTATCTTTGCCACAATCTTATCAATGACAAGTTACGCAGCCATTGATCTTCTAAAGTGCACGTCAGGTGATAAAATTTTGGTGATGAATTCTTCTCAAGTCACCGGTCTTGCCAACGGGTATAAGTTGACGACCGAAGATTTCAACGGCGTTCTAGTTCAAAATATTGATGCCTTTGCAGGTACACGATTTTTAGTCAAAAATAATGTGCAACAGCTGGCTGACCGCTATATTGACGAGGCTCAAAAAGCGACACTTCAAGATCACAACCCCAGAATTGTTATCAGCGGAAAAAGTGAAGCCCAGGTTTTATCTTTTACTACTTCGGGAGCCTGCAAGGGACCCACCTTCTGGGTCGAAGAGCACACGAAATTTACGCAAGATTTTTATGTCACTGAAGTGGTTCAAATTAAGAATCCACAAAGTGGCGCGTGGGAACTAAAAACATCTACGGGAAATCAAATATTTTATTGCACTGATTTTATGATTCGTCGTACAGATGAAAAACCTTGTCCTTAAAATATCGAAAAATTCTTAGTTCTTAAAGCGATCGTCGAACTTGTCGACAAAATTTCTTAGTTAGCGTCTAATATTGTCAAAACCATAGCCATCACTTTTGAATTAAATTGAGAAAATTTTTCTCCATCTTTTTATTATTAAAAATTATGTCGATACTAAAAGAATAAAAGGGGCGAGGCCCAGTATTTCCTAATCCTGCAAACTAGGAGTTCTTCATGATCAAGTCACTATCTTCATCTCAGTTAAATTCTAGCTTCGCTTTTTTTACTTTGTTTGCATTTATCATCTCATTTTCACAGGTTAGTTTTGCAGCCTTAAGTATCGCTTCATCTGGCGTACTGAACGTTCATTCAAATTCAGCAGAAATCGTTTGGCAAACCGGTGCTCCGGCAACTTCAAAAGTTGAATTTAGTGAAGACAGTCGTTTTTTATCCGGAAGTAAAATTTTATATCAAGGCGACCTTCAACAAAATCATGATCTTAAATTATCTGCACTTAAAGCAGGTATCACTTATTATTATCAAATCAGTTCTTTAAGTGCAGATTCTTCTTATGCCATTACTGAAATTTTTAGTTTTCAAACGCCGCCGCAAGGTTCAGAAATTCCATTAACAAGCAGCGACTGGTCTACAGCTTATGATGGCTTTGGATACGTTAACTATAGTGAATTGAACAACGAAGTCGAATTTGCTCCGATGGCCGCTACAAATCCTAATGAAACCCATGCCGTTTTGCTTTTATCAAATCGTTTAACTCAACAACCCCTTCGTAATTTTAGGGCCACCATCACGGTCAATACGGTTTCACAATTACGTTCTCCGATGGCAAATGCTTGGGAGTGCTTTTGGTTTCTTTTTAATTACACTGTCGATAGCAATGGTAAAAAGAAAACGAACTACATCACGCTTAAACCGAACGGTGTTGAACTAGGAACTGCATTCGATGAAATTGGCCAAACTTTTCTAGCGACGAATTCGAATTTTGGACTGGATCTGAACCAATACCGTACTTTTGTTATCGAAAAGTTCGAGGGAAAAGTAAGTCTTAAAGTGGACGGAATTACGATGCTTAATTTTGAAAGTGTGGCTACCGACAACTTGATTTACAACGAATCTGGGACTGTGGGTCTTTACAGCGAAGACGCAAAGATTAAAGTTAGTTATGTCGGAATTGAACCGTTGTAAAAGGCGTAAAATAAACTGTTCATGATTTTGACTGGACATAAAAACCAAAAAAAAAGCGGTATACTTAAAACATGTCGCGAGATTTTAATGTCGATCAAATTAAAAAGTTATGGATCTTAAATTTAATTATTCAGACCGAGGATAGGCGGAATAAAGGCCGAATCGTTCAAGTCTAACATCTATGTTTACCGTGGCTGTTATTAAAATTGTGTGATTGGAACGGTTTTTTGGCAATGATTTTCATTTCGCCATCACACTTTGAACAAGTTTCCACACCAATGTTGAAGACCCTTGCCAGTAGCCTTGCCCAGTTCAGGTTTTTCTTTTTCAGTTCCAGCGTCATCAGTTGAAAGCCGCTCTTCGCTGACCGCAGGACGAGCGATGTATCTGCAAATTTTTTCGAGCTTATCACGTGCGTGGGCTTTGGTGGTGACCCTTGCGTGCAGTGAAAAGCCGGAAGGAATTTCGTTGCACCCAACAAAAATTGGTAGGGGCCAGCCCAAGTTCGTCGAACAGATCGAGTTAATCATAAAATGAAATTACCTGGATCGGCCAGCCGTTAAAAAAATAATTATGGCGATTCAGGATGCGCTTTATTAAATTCTGAATTTGTGCGGGGCAAGTTGCGGAAGTTAGTGAGCCGTCTTGGCAGATTTTGAATGTTTCAGGTTGAAACAATATCTAATTTCGTAAATCGATTAGAATATAATCAATGGCAAAGACCTCGACAAAACTTTCGCCTGTAAGCTGCGAGTTTTAATTACAGGCGGATTTGAAATTGCATTTAGGTTTGGGTGGGGGATTGAAAAATGAAAAATTCAATGACAGGTATAATTTTTTTTTCAAGCTTGATTGTTGTGACTGCTTTTGCGGAAGAAGTTGTAAGTATTAACTTCATGACCGCGTCGCAAAAATTAGGTGAGGGAATCTGCTCGGCAAAAGTTTCCATTCGATCGCAGTCTGAGAACGGTAAAGCCGCAGCGATGCTAACCACCACAACGATCTATTTATCTGATTCCGATCCAGCCATTCATTTTTTTTCGGACAAAGACTGTACTCGTTCAATTTCAGAAGTGCGAATCTCCAAAGGGGGTAGCAATCAATTTTTCTACTTCAAAGCGACTACTGCAGGAGCTAAGCAAATAACTGTTTCTACAAATGACTATACGGATGATTCGCAAGTTGAAAAAATCTCTGCCATTGTTTCGCCGCCGCCTCCTCCTACGCGAACTGGAATCCGGGGGCGTGATATCCCTTCGCCAATCTATGGAGTCACTTTGGCTGATATCAGCAACGTCACCGGCACTGTCTCTGCCTTAAGACAGGTAGTTCAAATGCCAACGGCTCGAATTGTTTTTGATTCACAAAATTCAGCTTCCTACTATCGAACAGCTATTCAGCAAATGCATTCGAACGCGTATATCATGGGACAGATTTTAGATTCGACAGAAATGTCGACGACCTCCGCCGCGGCTTATTCTCAGCGCACTCAAAATTTTGTTAAAACTATTGGTAACCAAGTTGATATTTGGGAAATTGGAAATGAAATCAACGGAAGTTGGCTGGGTGAGGATACGAAAGCGACTGGTGATAAAGTACGTGCTTCCTTCGATGTAGTTCATAATGCAGGGGGTAAGACCGCACTTACTTTTTTCTGGGAAGGATATCCCGATGAAGCTAACAATTGTATTGATGGTCCAGGTTTTGATATGTTCACGTGGATCAATAATTTTCTAAGAGATCCCGCAAATGAAAGAGTTCGCAGTGGATTGGATTATGTTTTTATCAGTTGGTATCCCCAACAGTGCAATAATATAAAACCTGATTGGGCTACTATTTTTGCTGAATTAGCTCGGACATTTCCTCAAGCTAAACTTGGTTTTGGAGAAATCGGTACAGCCAATCCTCAGAACGCCTCAAGATATGAAGTAGATCTGATCAACGAGTTTTATACTTTGGCTAAAAATATTCAATTTCCTGAAAATTACGTCGGCGGCTATTTCTGGTGGTATTTCTATGAGGAGATGGTGGTTAAAACCACAGGTTTGCTGAACACACTGAACAGTGCGATTTCGGCTGGGCTCTAGGCGTTTAGACTGCGAGTGTTGGAAGAGTATTGGAAGAAGGAAGCACCTCAAAATACTCTGATGTGGGTGGCCCGTACAGCAATGGTGATTACAATGGTGCCGAGGGTGGTCACAGAAGAGTCATCATTTATTATTAATCTACTTTTCAACTAATATAAGAAATAACTGGCGCGAAATTTTTTTAATAAGATATTTTTGCAATCACTGAGCAAAATTTCGCAACTAATTATTTCGAGGAATCAGCATGAGGATAGGCTTAATCCCACCAACAGACGTAGCCCGCCTTCAACCATTGTTCGTTAATTTCACAGCCGGTCATTCGAGTGCCCGCTCCGTAGTAACGACAAATTTTCCAAGCTTCGTCTTGACTGAATGAAGCCACCCAGTATCCCCAACGCTGATACCAGCTCGCATCGCTTTTGATACAGCTATAGAAATTCGTTTTCAGCTCATCAAAACCGAGTTGTCCGAAAGTGTGACCCACCGAGCTGAACAAACTGATTGCTAATAAAATTTTTACAAAATTCTTTTTCATAAGTACTCCTTTATTAAAACCAGTCTAAATATTTGTGATCTTAGAATGCGATTTGAAAAAGGATTTAAAAGAAATCTACAGATTCAAAATAATTTTCAGTCAATAAATCTAGTTTTTTAACAAGAAATTGATTCGAATATTAAAATAGCCTGAATTTACAAAAAACCTAGATCTTCGAACGTGAAGAATAAAGTTGATCCCTATAAAGCCCTTTTTGTGCCCCAGTTCAAATAAATTAGAATACTTTTTTTTTCGGCACTAAAGCCCAGTAGAAAAATTCTTAGACTGAGTTATCGTTAAGGTATGCGGTTAATCAGTCTCGTTATAGTCACGCTCTATTTTACTTTAAACGCTTGGGCAGATACCGAGATATGTTTTAGTACGCTATCTGAATATAAAGAAGTGAAAGGTAACTTACCCGAAGTGTTACAAAAAATTCCTTTCTATTTTACCGGCGAACCACTGGGTATTTCAGCAGGGGCAGGTAGTGTGATTTTTTCTGAAGAAAATATTCGATTCTTTTTTAATGCCATTCAAGACTTAAAAAAGCCCATCGAAAGTCAGGTTGTAAAAATTTGCGCTACCAATTCAAGCATTCAGTTCACTTTTCCGGTGGGTCCGGTCGAGTCCGTAAAAATTAAAGGCCCCACTGAAGTTCGCTTACGGGATAAATTGACCGTAAAATTAACTACGAAAGATCACTATTTGAAAGTCGCGCAGCAAATCCTAAAATCAACCGATCCCAGTTCCGCAAGCCATTCCAATTCCAACGAGAGCAGGAACATTCAATGAGATCCTTTTTATTTCTATTATCCTCAATATCAATCATTGTTTTAGCCGTAGAGAATCGAAAACTGTCATCAATTGATTTAACTTCGGCAAATGAAATTGCATTTTATGCTAAAAAGAATTTTGAGTTCTCACAAATTGGAAAAATCCCCGAGTATCAGGGTATTTTGATTCAGTTGAATGAAGCCTCGACAGACCTGAATGCCGCAGACCTTTACCAATTTTTAGCTGAAGATAAAATTAAAATGGATCAAAATCTTTGCGTTATTTACCTCGAGAAAATATTCGGTCAGGATGCGCCTCGTTCGTTGAAGTTAAAAAATGGAATCCATTTATTTCATACCCCCGTTGGGAATGCCTGCGATTTTCAGCTGACTGATACTTACCAGCAAGCGCAGCTGGCACATCGATATACGATTATTGGCTTTGTGCATGGCCGCTTAGTGGCCTTAGTTTGGAGTTTACGTGAGCCACCTCAAGAAAAAACGAAAGTGAAGTTACAAGACTTCTGGAAAACGTTAAAATAAAACGATGCCGTTAGACCAAGAACGGGTCATTCCCATTTATTCAGTAAAGATATCTTGATAGTTCAAAACCGGTCTAAAAAAAGTGAGATGAGACTAAATTTTTTCTTAGTTTTGTAGCCTTTAAAATATAAAATATAAAATTGGAAATTAGGGCCAGTTATGCCATAAAAAGCCCAGGACTGATTCTAAAAATATCAAAAATTCATCCGACTTAGTTTTAGCTATTTTAAACCTCGACGTTCATTTTTCTGAATTACCCCGCTTAGGCCACCGCATTGAAGAAATAGATTTGAAATCTAATTTCGACTTTGAGCAAAGCGAACGTCTTATCATTTTATTTACCGAAGTGGGTCAGTGAAATCAATGAAACGCTTCTTTCGTTTAAGTTACCGGAAGGTCAAAGTCTAATCGACGAAAAAATAAATCTTTGGTTTAAATAAAAGACTCGCGGTTTGCAAAATGGCCACGAGTCTTGTATGACTTTTAAATCTTGTCACTCTTAAATTTTATTACTTTCTAACTTTATTAATTCCTAATTCCTGATACCGTGATCGTTTATTTTTTGGTGCTAAAGCGGATTCACTGACCGCCGGGGCATTTGTGTCCACCACGAACTGACCATTTTCGTTCGACCGGAAACTCACGTTGTGATTTTTCAAATAAGTTCCTTCGATCGCAAAATTGAGTTCGACTCCGGCGCCGGCTATAGCCACGGCCATTTTAATTGTGATCGAATTTGTCATGGCCGCTTTTCCAAAATCGGCGTAAGCCCGAGTGTATTCTGAATCTGAATTTGAATTTGAACTTTGGCTAGCCCGCATGCGAATCATCGCTTCTTGCATTTTCTTAGCTCCGTATAAAGTTTTATTTAAAATTTCGCCTTCGCAGGATTCGGCATTTAATTGCGACGGTAAGCAAAGATTTTGACCTTCCTGAGCGTACGCAAAATGAACGCGTTGATTAGCCCATTCCGCTAATCCTGAAGGTGTCATCGCCGCGATACGGTTCATCAGATCGTTTGTTTTCGTTCCATCGAAAGTTATGTCCACCGTGACATTCGTAAAATCCATATCTTTTGCTTCTGCAGGCAAGTTTATTCGCAGCTGGTCTAAACCGGTGGCGTCGTAAAGATTCTTCAGCATCTGCGTAACGGTGTGACCGGAAGAATGATCATCTTGATAGATCCAACTGAAGCGCCCAAATTCTCCACGCTCTTTGACATTCGTCGACGTTAAGTCTGAAACATTGTAGCGAACTCCGTAAAAACCTTTCGAAGTCAATGTGTGCGCGTTCAAAGCTCGTGTTTGTATCGTGAAATCATAAATACCGATCGTCGAATTCACTTTTTCATTATCAATGATTAAGTCCGCGTTATTAACGACTTCCACTTTGTTTTCAGACGATGAGGCATTTAAAAATATCGGAACGCCAATGAATAAACTAAGCCCTTTTGATTTTGTGACGCGCTTGAAATTTTCAATTTTTTGTACCGCGGATGTCTGTTTCGCCAAGACTTCTGCCGCCGCGACGTTGCCGCGAAGTAAATCGTGGTAAACTTTGCGTGCGACTTCGTTTTCTAAATTCAATTTGTAAGAAAATCCGTCATCCGCCGATTTAAATTCATTCACCGATAAACCCACCATCCCGGCGTTGCCGTTGACGGCCAAGGCCTTAAGGCTTGTATTTGTTAGTTTGACGTAGACATTCGACGCGTCAATTTTTTCGACGTAAGTTTCCCACGCCCCTTGCGCAACTTTAGCCATCGAAATTCCGGCCGCACCGAATCCGGTAACGCCAAAGAAAACAACGCCGCCCTTAGATTTAAACGTAACACTTTCACCATTCTTCCAAGGGTAAATATCAGTCACCTCAAGCGGAGCCGTTCTGTAGCCATCCATTTCTTCAGCTTCTTTTAAAGTTTTAGCGTAACGAACCGAAGAAATTTCTTCCCCCACGGTTTTCGTGATTCCGATCACTCCAAACCACTTCGCCGCTAAGCCGCTGGCATTTTCAAAGTAAAGCTTCGTGACTGCGCCGACTCCGGCATCTAAAGATAAGTAGCTTATTTTTTGATAAAGCGGGGCATTCTCTGTCAGTTGAAGAGACGGTGCAAAACCTTTTTGCGCGGGAGTTTCATTTTCAATCGCAATAATTCCCGTTCCATAATCAAAGTCGATAAAAAACAACGGCTCAATTTTCGCACGCAAGCGTCGCTTCTGCGACTCTTCTTTTTTCGGAGCTAGTGGAGCAGTCGGTTCGTCTTTTTTAGGTTCATCTTTTTTAGGTTCATCTTTTTTAGGTTCAGGCGCTGGTGTTACATCAGGAGCTGGTTCAGTAACTGGCGAAGGTTTCGGTGTGACAGAAGGTGCTGGTTCAGTGATTGGCACAGGCTTCGGTTTAATAACAGGAGTCGGTTCAGTAACTGGCGCTGGTTTTGGTTTAATAACAGGAGCCGGTTCAGTAACTGGCGCTGGTTTTGGTGTGACAGTAGGCGCTGGTTCAGTGATTGGCGCAGGCTTCGGTTTAATAAAAGGAGTCGGTTCAGTGATTGGCGCAGGCTTCGGTTTAATAACAGGAGCCGGTTCAGTAACTGGTGCAGGCTTCGGTTTAATAACAGGAGTCAGTTCAGTGATTGGCGCTGGTTTTGGTGTGACAGTAGGTGCTGGTTCAGTGATTGGCGCAGGCTTCGGTTTAATAACAGGAGTCGGTTCAGTAACTGGCGCAGGCTTTGGTGTAACAGTAGGTGCTGGTTCAGTAATTGGTTTTTGTGAAACTCCAGGTGCCTTTCCATCAGATTGGTTGCTAGAATTAACTGATGCCTGGTTTCCTGAACCATTTGAGTTGTTATTACCTGAGGAAGGCTTATTTCCTTCCGAAGATCCGTTAGACTTATTACTTCCAGTAGAAGATTCGCCATCCTTGTTGGTACCACCAAAGGATTTATTCTCTTCAGAAGAACTGCCAGTCTTTTTACTGTTTCCAGCTGAAGATTTCATATCTTCGGAGGATCTAACAGATTTGCTTCCGTCAGAAGATTCACCAGCTTTGCTGCCGGATCCTATTTTTTCATTGTGACTTTTCTCAGAAATTTCTTGCGCGACAACCTGACCACCGTCATGCGAAGAGCTTCTATCCTTATTTTTAGAGACGTCGTGATTCCTTGCGGCTTCAGATTCGCCGGAACTGACCGAAGATTTAATTTCATGGTTGATATCTATATTATGTACTTCGGAACTCATTTTAAGTTTAAGTCCAGTTTCAGGCTCGCTGCCCGAGCTGGCGTGAACGGTGCTTTGGCTGGCTAGAAAAATAATAACCGCCAGAGTTCGGATAAATTTTGATGAGATAGAAGTCATTTTTTGCTCCTTGTTTTAAAGCTTCGAGCAACTTCATATAAGTAGGGCTCTGCTTTGATTAAACTTTCTAACAGCTTTGCTAAGCAAGAATTGTGACAAGAATTCGATCAAAAATTTTTCTCAATTTGAAACATATGAAGTTCCATTCCCTCAAAGAAAATTAAAGCCTAATACTCGCTGAATTGTTTTAAGCCGGCATTTTCAAATAAAGTAAATAGCTTTTGTCGAACTTTCTTTTTTGAATAATTTTTTTGCCAAGGAACGAAATTTCAATTTTCCAAAATGAGACGATTCTTTTTGTCATTGTAAAACAAAAATTGTTCAAGATTTAACTGTTTTTCGGATTTGAAAGCGTCAGTAACCAACCTTCAACATCAGTTTGATTTTTATTAATGTTCACGATCCACTCTATTTAAGATAGAGCTATGTGTTCTGATGAAACGTGTCTTGGTTATTTGCTTTTGGGTGTCCTTGTCGGATTTGCTCTGCTTATTTATTTTTTGCTTCAGTACCGCAGAAAATTCTTGGCTCAAAATCTTCAACTGCCGGCAGACCAAATTTGGAATTCCGTAGCTTCCAGTGCACTTCGCTTTGGTGGGTTAAGAACCGAATTAATTTATGGGATCTGGCAGGATAAAACTACGACCGTCAGTAAGCTTGTTTTAAAAAATTCAATCGGTGATGCAATCGGATTTATCGAATATCCGCTGGCGTCCACAGAATTCAAGCTTGTTCTAGGGGATGAAGCCTACACAATTGAATACCCGCCGCTGTTGAGAAGAACGGCTTACTTGAAGAAAATGGACGGGACTAGGTTAGCAACATTTCAGAAAGAGCCTTTTTCAATTTTAAAACACAGATTTTCCATCTCAGATATTGGAGTGATTACTTCAAAAAGACCTTTTTTTAATTTTCGTGTGCCTTTTGATTATTATCATGATGAAAAGATCATCGGCACAGTCCAAAAAATTTCTTCGACAAGGGAAATCGGACAGCTGGCTTTACTTCCGCTGAACTATCCACGACCTGTTCGAATTTTCATTTTAGCAGTCTGTGCTCGCGGGCTGTAATAAGTTTACTTTCTTAATCTAAAAAGGTCCTGCA